>CAZUHQ010000035.1:0-31744 GCA_964620605.1 uncultured Thalassotalea sp. | reverse complement strand
ATTCAACCATAGATAAAACCGTTAGGTAAACAACGGCACCGACGTTACCGTATGCCCCTGTCATACCGGCAATTTGACCGGTTAATCGACGCTTGATTAATGGTACGGCAGCAAAAACCGCGCCTTCACCTGCTTGAACAAAGAATGAACAGGCCATTACCGTGATTACTGCTAACGCTAGTGGCCAGCTGCTGTTAATACTCGACATCGCAAAATAACCAAGGGCAAGACCTGCGGTTAGAATCAATAGCGTTTTTTTACGACCAAACTTATCGCTTAACCAGCCGCCGCCGGGGCGTGACATCAGGTTCATAAAGGCATAAAGCGAGGCTAATAAACCGGCGTAGACCATATCCAGACTAAACACTTCAGCAAAAAATAATGGCAGCATCGAAATAACGGCAATCTCAGAGCCAAAAGTGGCAAAATACAGGATATTTAGTACGGCGACTTGCTTAAATTTATACTGGTGAATTTCGTCAACCGGTTTTTCAAAGACATGGGCGTTTACCTTATAGGTTTGCCTAAATTCAATCAGGAATAAAATCACCAGTGACAGGTAAGCGAGCAGTGACATAGACTCAGATAATAAGCTAATGCCATTTGGCGATAATATCCAGGTCAGTAATGCCAGCGCGCCATACATCGGCAGTTTCATCAAAAGTAGCAACCAGAAATCACCGACACTGGTAACTTCCATCGCGCCGGTTTGTTTTGGTTTAAAGTAAGTTGAACCTTTTGGCGTATCTGAAACATTAAAGTACCAGATAAAGCTAAAGACTAAGCTCATAAAACCTGTAAGTGCAATAGCATAGCGCCAGCCGTCTTCGCCACCAAATAATAAGGCAATCGCTGGCAGCGACATCGCACCTGCGGCCGAGCCAAAGTTGCCCCAACCTCCGTAAATGCCTTCTGCAGTGCCGAGTTGATTGACCGGGAACCATTCGCTGACCATACGAATGCCAATGACAAAACCGGCACCGATAAAGCCCAGTAAAAATCTGGCAACAGCGGCTTGTTCAAAGTTTGAGGCAAAGGCAAACATAAAACAGGGGATGCTACAGAAAAACAGGATCAACGCATAAGTGAGCCTGGGGCCATATTTGTCGGTCAGCATGCCAACCAGCACACGGGCCGGTATGGTGAGCGCAACATTGAGGATCAATAAGGTTTTAATTTCGCTGCTGGTTAATCCTAAGCTATCACCGATCACCGCCAGTAATGGCGCGTGGTTAAACCAGACAACAAAGGTAATAAAAAATGCCATCCAACTTAAATGGAGGATCTTTATTTTTCCGCTAAATGACCAAAGCTTAAATCCGGATGGTTCACTCATAACTTTCTCCCAAAATTAAGATAAAAATTTTCTGAATGAGAAATTGCAAAGGCAGTGCCAGTGAAGATTTTTTATTAATTGTTTTATTTTACAATGGGATACACTGTTTTATACTTAATTAGATTTAGTCGCATCGCACCTAAGCAGCGCATTCGCACACTTTATGTGCAAGTGAATTACAAAGGCAGCATATTAAGAATGAAGTGAAAGTTGAGCAAATTACCGTTATGGCTATTTGCTCGTATTGACTGTTATAAGGTACCGAAAATTTTATCTCCGGCATCCCCCAGGCCAGGTAAAATATAACCCTGATCATTGAGTTTTTCATCAATGGCAGCAACAAAAATATCAACATCCGGATGTGCCTGCTCAAGTGCTTCAATGCCTTCCGGTGCCGCGACTAAAAATAGCGCACAGATATCACGACAGCCGGATGCTTTTAACATATTAATACAGGCGATGGCTGAACCACCGGTGGCCAGCATAGGGTCGATAACTATCGCTTTGCGCTCGCTGACATCACTGACGATATTTTGATAATAGCTTTCAATGGCGATATCCACCTTGCCCTGGCTATTGACAGTAGCAGAGTCATCATTGCGCTTTAAACCGACAACACTGACTTTCGCGCAGGGCAATACCGCTAACGCGCCATCTAACATGCCAAGACCGGCACGCAGAATAGGCACTAAGGTTGGCTGTTTTTCTGCCAGCATCGGGGTGTTTATCGTGCCAGACCAGCAAGTGAGTGGTTTAGCGGCTATCGCCAACTGACTAGTTGCTTCAATAGTTAATAGGGTTGCCAATTCTTTTGTCAGTTCGCGAAACGATTTCACCGATATTTGCGCATCGCGCAGTAAACTCACTTTATGCTGAACCAGAGGGTGAGTGCTGGCATAAACGGACATAACGTCTTCCTTAAGAATAAATTTATTTGTACTTTAGCTGATTTTCGTTACCAAACAAGCGCTTTAAAATGGGTACGGCATAACGACTCATAGCGTTCGTTACCGCCGACTTCAATTTGTTCACCGCCGGTAGCTACTTTGCCATTTTGGTCGCGGCGCACGACAAAGTTTGCTTTTTTACCGCAATGACAAATGGTTTTTAATTCCACCAGTTTATCGGCCCAGGCGAGTAGCGCCGCACTGCCGCTAAAGGTTTGTCCTAAAAAGTCGGTACGAATGCCATAGGCCAGTACCGGAATGTTTAACAAGTCGACAATATCGGTCAGCTGTTTTACTTGTTGTTTTGTTAAAAACTGCGCCTCATCAATTAACACACAATCGATTTTTTTGACATGATTCATCGTGCTTACTTGATCAAAGATATGACTATCTTGCTCAAAAAGCTCGGCATCGGCATGAATGCCAAGGCGGGAGGCAACCTTGCCCTTAGCAAATCTGTCATCGATTGACGCAGTAAACAGCACGGTATGTAAACCGCGCTCGCGATAGTTATAGGAAGACTGTAACAGATGAGTGGACTTACCTGCGTTCATCGTTGAATAATAAAAATATAATTGTGCCATTTTGTTTTATAAATTTTTTAATAGGCTGAAGTATCTGTGTTTTGTTCGCTATCGTTAATAGTTGCCAGTAAGTTGCCTAATAGGCTGCTGGCGCCAAAACGAAAATGAGTTGGATTAAGCCAGGACGCACCCAGGGTATCCATGGTTAATGTGAGATATTGCGCGGCATCGTCAACATTACGGACACCGCCAGCCGCTTTAAAGCCAACATTGGGGTTAAGTGCTTTGATGACGTTTAGCATCACAGTTGCCGCTTCGATAGTGGCGTTAACCGGTACTTTACCGGTCGAGGTTTTGATAAAGTCGGCACCGGCGTTAATGGCAATTTCACTGGCCTTTTTAATCAGTGCTTCTGATTTTAATTCACCGGATTCAATAATGACTTTTAGTAGTACTTGCTTGCCGCAGGCGCGTTTACAGGCAGATACCAGATCAAAGCCTATTTGCTGATCGCCGGTAATGAGTGCCTGATAAGGAAATACCACATCCACTTCATCAGCGCCTAAGGCAACTGCATCACTGGTTTCTTTTACCGCCAGTTCGATGTCGGTGCCGCCCGCCGGGAAATTAGTCACGGTCGCAATTTTGATATGTTCGCTGCCTTGCGCTGCCAGTTGCTGTTTCGCAATTGGAATAAAGCGGGGATAAATACAGATGGCGGCGGTATCGCCTGCGCCAGATTTTGCCTGCTGACATAAGTTGATAATATCTTGCTCGCTTTCTTCGTTGGTTAAGCTGGTAAGATCCATTAATGAGATAGATAACTTTGCAATATCTTTTAATTCGTTCATGACAAATTCTCCTTATAAGCTGAGAAAAACACCGGCAATTGCGGCGCTCATTAAGTTCGCTAAGGTTGCGGCCAGCATGGCTTTCATACCCAGTTTGGCGATGTCATGGCGGCGATTTGGTGCCATAGAGCCGATACCACCAAGTAAAATAGCGATCGATGAAAGGTTGGCAAAACCACAAAGGGCAAAGGTAATAATTGCCTGGGTGCCCGGCGTTAAGGTGTCTTTGATTTCGACAAAATTAACATAGGCAAAGAACTCATTAACGATAATTTTTTGCCCGATAAAGCTGCCGGCATGAAGCATTTCATCCCAGGGCACGCCGATTAGAAATGCAAATGGAGCAAAAACATATCCCAGCAACCATTCGATAGTAACGCCTTCAAAACCCATTAAACCGGCAATATTACCAACCAGAGTATTTAGCAGAGCGATTAGTGCGATAAAGGCGAGTAACATGGCGCCAACATTGACCGCCAGTTTTACCCCGGATGCAGCGCCTGAAGCGGCGGCATCAATGACATTAACCGGCTTGTCATTTGCATCCGCCAAGTCAAGGTCGTTCGTTAAAATTTTATCTTGCTCGGTTTCAGGGATAATTATTTTTGCCATTAGCAGGCCGCCAGGTGCCGCCATAAACGAGGCGGCAATTAAGTATTTGAGTTCAACCCCTAATCCGGCATAACCTGCGAGGATAGAGCCTGCCACTGACGCCAGGCCGCCGACCATGATGGCAAATAATTCTGATTGGGTCATTTTTGCAATATAGGGGCGAACCACCAGCGGCGCTTCGGTTTGACCGACAAAGATATTGGCGGTTGCTGATAGGGACTCTGGCTTACTGGTTTTCAGTAATTTCTGTAAACCACCGCCGACAATACGGATCACCCATTGCATAATATTTAGGTGATAAAGCACGGCAATTAACGATGAGAAGAAGATGATCACCGGCAATACCCGCACCGCGAAGACAAAGCCAACGCCGTTTTCAAACATCGCATCTGTGCCTAAACCGCCGAAAATAAAATTAATTCCGGCTTTTGCGCTGTCAATCACACCTTGTACGCCGCTGGTGATTGATTGCAGTACGTCTTTGCCAAAAGGGACATAGAGCACGAAGGCACCGAGTAATAATTGCAGAGCAAAAGCAAAAGCTACGGTACGCAGGTTGATTGCTTTTTTATGGTTGGAAAGTAAATAGGCTGCCAGTAAAATGATGGCAATGCCAAATACTCCATGGAGTGCGCTTAAATTCATAGTATCCCCATATTGTTATTATAATTTTATATGTTGTTGAATCAATTGTCGTATTTTGGCTTTGAGTACTTCGATCGCCATGCGGTTTTTACCGCCTTTAGTGATCACTATATCTGCCCAGGCTTTTTCCGGTTCAATAAATTGATGGTACATCGGCCTGACGGTTTCCAGGTACTGGTTAGTGATCGACTCCAGACTACGGCCGCGTTCGACAGTATCGCGTTGAATACGCCGGATCAAACAAATATCGAGCGGAGTATCCATATAAACTTTGATATCAAAGCAGTTACGCAGTATTGGGTTAGTGAATAACAGTATGCCTTCAACTAAAATAATCGGTGTTGGCTGTATCAAACTGGTTTGCTCGGTGCGGGTATGAGTTTGATAACAATAGACCGGCATTTCAACCGCTTGATTATTGATCAGTTTAGTTAGGTGCTCAGACAGTAATTCGTGTTCAAAGGCATTCGGGTGGTCGTAATTGGTTTTTTCCCGTTCATCTATCGGCAAGTGATCCTGGGCGCGGTAATAGGCATCTTCTTTGATGATGGTGATGCCGTTGGCGCCGAGTTCAGCAAGCATTTCGTCGAAAATTGTTTGGGCAAAGAGGGTTTTCCCTGAAGCTGACGCGCCGGTAATGGCAATAATAGTCGGTTTAATAGTGTGCAATGCCTTAGCCTTAGGTGTGAAAAAATATCAATAAAATCAGTAATGGTACTTATTATGAACGAATTCGGAGTCAAGTCGCCAGCAATGATTGTACTAGCGGTAAATAATTAATGCTAAATTCGATGTTCTGTTTAAGTACGCTATAACTATTTAACAGAAAGTGGTAAATTAACATAACTTGACTAATTGGTCATGAAATAATTTATGAAAATGAAATAGGTAAAGAGATGGCTAGAGCAATTATTTTGGTTATGGACAGTTTTGGCATTGGGCATGCGCCGGATGCAGATAAGTTTGGTGATGTACCGGCAAATACTTTTGCCCATCTTGCCCAGTATTATTTTCAACAAACCAAGCAGAAAATTGCCTTACCGCATTTAGCGTCAATGGGCCTGATTGATGCCTGCCTGGCGGCAGGAAAAGAACAATTTCCAATTGAGGACTATCAATTAGAAAAAGGAGCTTATGGCTATGCCGCAGAAATCAGCAGTGGTAAAGATACCCCAAGTGGCCACTGGGAAATGACGGGAGTGCCGGTATTATTTGACTGGGGCTATTTTCCGAGCACTACGCCATGTTTTCCAGAAGCATTATTAGCAAAAATTTATCAGGCAACCGGCACTGATGCGGTGCTGGGTAATTGCCATGCCTCGGGTACGGAAATCATCGCTCGATTAGGTGAAGAGCACGTTAAAACCGGTGTGCCGATTTGTTATACCTCGGCAGACAGTGTGTTTCAGGTAGCGGCACATGAACAGCATTTTGGTTTAGATAAGCTCTATCAGTATTGCGAAACCGTACGTTCACTACTTGATGATTATAATATTGGCCGGGTAATTGCCCGCCCTTTTGTAGGCGACAACAAAGAAAACTTCACTCGTACTGGTAATCGCCGTGATTATTCGGTATTGCCGCCATCGCCGACAGTGCTTGATAAACTCACGCAAGCGGGTGGTCATGTCATTAGTGTCGGTAAAATTGCTGACATTTTTGCTCATCAGGGCATTAGTGAAAAAACCAAGGCAACCGGTATCGATGCCTTGGTGGATGCCACTATTAGCCATTTAAACAGCGCGCAGGATAACAGTTTAATATTTACCAACCTGGTGAATTTTGATCAGGATTATGGTCACAGGCGCGATGCCATAGGTTATGCCGAAGCTCTGCAAGCGTTTGATAAACGACTGCCGGAAATTTTTGCCGCGATGAATGACGATGATATTTTGTTCTTAACCGCCGATCACGGCTGCGATCCTACTTGGCACGGTAGTGACCATACCCGGGAATATGTGCCTATGCTGGCTTATCACCACCATATTGCTTCTGTTGATTTAGGTGAAAGAACCACTTTCGCTGATTTGGGACAGACCATTGCGGAATTGTTTAATCTCGAACAATTAGAATACGGCAGCAGCTTTTTGCAAAACTTGACCTTTAAGTAAAGAAAAGCTGCTATTTTGCGTTATAATCTATGCGGTTAACTATAATAACTGGTTAAAAAAACATCTATCAGTCCTTGGGAGAGAACTAAATGAAAGTGTTCGGACGAACTACACTCGCAACTAGCGTGCAGGTGGCATTATTGTCGACTGCATTTGGCTATGCAACGACGGCAGTAGCCGAAGAAAAAACTGCGGAAAAGCTGCAAGGTTTGGAAGTGATTGAAGTCACGGCTCGTAAACGTGTCGAGAACGTGCAGGAAGTGCCGGTGGCGGTTTCTGCATTGCAAGGTGATAACCTAAATGCTTATAGCTCTGCGGCTATGGATATTCGTTTTATGAATGCTCGTATTCCAAGCTTGTCGGTTGAGTCATCATTTGGTCGTACTTTCCCTCGATTTTATATGCGTGGTTTAGGTAATTCAGATTTTGATTTAAACGCTTCACAACCTGTGTCTTTAGTGGTTGATGAAGTGGTGCAGGAAAATCCGATCTTAAAAGGTTTTCCGGTTTTTGATGTTGCCCGTGTTGAAGCACTTAGAGGACCTCAAGGGACTTTATTCGGTCGTAACACGCCGGCGGGTTTGATCAAATTTGATTCGGTTAAGCCGTCTCAAGACTTTGACGGTTTTGTCTCGCTTTCTTACGGTAGCAAGAACACTTCCGATTTACGTGCTGCTATTGGTGGTGGATTGACGGATAAATTATCTGCCCGTATTTCGGTATTGCGTCAAGACAGAGATAATTATATCGATAATGAAGCGCCAGGCTTTGAGAAAAAAGACGTTTTAGGTGGTTATACCGATCAGGCGGCGCGTATCCAGTTTTTATATGAAGGTGATAAGGTAAACGCCTTATTTAACTATCATATGCGTGATCTGGATGGTAAGCCGATCACTTTCTATGCTAATGCGTTTAAGCCTGGCAGCAATGATCTGGTGAAAGGCTTTAGCCGCGATAAAGTGACTCACGATTCTGCGAACAGAGCAACACAACAGGTGGAAATGGAAGGTGCAAGCCTGAAGTTAGAGTTCGATTTAGGTGGCTATACGGTTACTTCTATTACTGGTTATGAAAGTGCAGAGCTGTATTCACGTGCCGATGTTGACGGTGGTTATGGTGCAGTATATGCGCCGACTCAGGGTCCTGGTGTTATTACGTTAGACTCTGAAACTGCGGATGGTATTCCTGATCATTCTCAAACGACGCAAGAATTACGTTTAACGAGTAATTTAGCTGGGCAGTATAATTATCAGGTCGGTTTTTTCTATTTTAATGAAGATTTAACCATTGAAAGTTTTGCGTTCGATCCATTATTTACTAATGGTGCGCAAACCGGTTATGTCATTCAGAAGCAAGAAACGACTGCCTGGGCGCTATTTGGTTCATTTGATTACGAGGTCAATGACAAATTATCGGCCACTTTAGGCTTACGTTACTCTGATGATGATAAAGAATATAAAAACCAGCGTACCAAGAGCCCGTTGGCCAGGTTTGGTTTCCCTGATGAAGTTTCTGGTGCGGTTAATCCAAGCGACAGCCATGTTAGCTGGGATTTAAGTGCGACTTATAAATATACCGATGATATCAACCTTTATGCCCGTATCGCCAACAGTTTTAGAGCGCCAAGTGTTCAAGGGCGTTCATTACTTGCTTTTGGTGATGGTATTTCAGTCGCAGATACTGAAACTATCACTTCGATTGAAGCGGGTGTGAAATCAGATATTTTAGATGGTTTTGGCCGTTTAAATTACTCGGTATTTTATTACAACATGGACGATCAACAGTTAACGTCTGTTGGTGGTGATAACAATACCGCAAGACTGTTAAACGCGAATGAAACTAAAGGCTATGGCTTTGAAGTCGACTCTGAGTTTATGTTAGCAGACAACTTCTTTGTAACTGCCAGTGTCAGCTATAACAATACAGAGTTAAATGATGATAGCTTGTCTGTACCTGTCTGTGCCTTATGTACTGTGACAGATGGCACTTATACAGGAACTGATGGTAACACCTATGCCTATGTTGATGGTAACAGCTTACCGCATGCACCTGAGTGGATTTTTGCTGTGACCGCGCGTTATATGAAAGAGATCGGGGACGGAGAGTTTTATATTTATACCGATTGGTCGTACCGTGATGATATTAGCTTCTTCTTATATCAATCGAAAGAGTTTACCGGTGATTCATTATTAGAGGGTGGCTTACGTACTGGCTATAGCTGGTACAGTGGTGACAATGAATATGATGTTGCGCTTTTTGTTCGTAATATTACCGATGAACAACAGGCAATTGGTGCGGTAGATTTTAGTAATAATACTGCAATTGTTAACGAAGAGCGTTTTGTTGGCGCCGAGTTTAAAGTGAGCTTCTTCTAAGCGCATTGACTGAACTTCAACGAAAAAGGGCTAACAGATGTTGGCCCTTTTTATTTACGCCGTGGGTGTATGTACAGAAACGGCGTTTGAAAACTCAACAGGTTACAGAATACTTTCCAGTGTTAATTCCATCATGTCCTTAAAGGTATTTTCACGTTCATCAGCCGTAGTTTGCTCACCGGTTTTAATATGATCGCTGACGGTAAACACTGCTAACGCTTTTTTACCAAGCTCAGCAGCAACGCCGTATAAGCCAGCAGCTTCCATTTCTACCGCTAAAATGCCCATGTTTTCCATGGTTTTAAACATTTCCGGTTGCGGAGTGTAAAACAGATCAGCGGTAAAGACATTACCAACATGTACAGGTTTACCTATTTTATCTGCGGTGTTTATTACTTTTTGTAGCAATGAAAAATCAGCGCTGGCAGCAAAATCACAGTGGTTAAAGCGTTGACGGTTAACGTTGGAGTCGGTACTGGCTGCCATGCCGATAATGACATCGCGCACTTTAATGTCGTCACGTACCGCACCACATGAGCCGATGCGAATAATATTTTCTACGCCGTATTCTTTATAGAGTTCGGTGGCGTAAATTGAAATGGATGGAATGCCCATTCCTGAACCCATTACTGAAATAGGCTTGCCTTTATAAGTGCCGGTATAACCGTACATGTTACGCACGCGAGTGATGCATTTAGCATCATCTAAAAAGTTTTCTGCGATGAATTTAGCGCGTAATGGGTCGCCAGGCATTAATACGGTTTTGGCGAATTCGTTTGCTTTTGCTTCAATGTGAGGTGTTGTCATGAGATATACCTTAATTAAAAAATTTATCTCAGTAAGTTTCTAGCCAGTGTCTTAAAAAGACAACTTCTATCAAGGATTTTTTACTGATGGGTTAATGAGTCTAAAGAGTAGGGACTATTTTAACTAAAAAATCGTTCGATGATCCAGTGATAGGCAGCGCCGCCGAGATAAATGCCGACAATACCGGCAATGCCTGATAGTACAGGTGGTGCGGGTAGTGGTAATTTGATGACTGAGAATAACAGTCCAACCAAGGTACCGGCAAATAATGCCAATAAAACTTCTGTCATAGAATCTCCTAACTGTTAAGGGTGAATAAAAATTATATTATTGTTTTGCATCAAGCAAGGCTTGCTTGTCACTTGCCGATAGAAAACTAGCTTGTAATGCATTTTTTTGCAACTGGCTAATTTGAGCATCGCTTAACCCTAACAGGGATTTAGCGAGGGTAAATTCATGTTTTAGTTCAATGTTTTCTACCGCCGGATCGTCAGTGTTTAAAGACACTAATAATTGGTTAGCTAAAAATGTCGTGATCGGGTGATTTTTTAGCTCTTTTACCGTGCCTGTTTGATAGTTTGAGGTTAAGCAAGATTCAATCGCGATATTATTGTCGCGCATATAATCCATTAGTTTTTGATCGTGCTGGCAGGCGACGCCATGACCGATACGGCTAGCGCCAAGTTCGTTAATTGCTTGCCAGATGCTCTCACTGCCTGCCGCTTCTCCTGCATGTACTGTGATCTGCAAGTCGGCATCACGCACCTGTTTAAAATGAGAGTTAAATAACTGGCCGGGAAAGTTCAGCTCATCACCGGCAAGGTCAACTGCTGTGATACTTTGCCTATGCGCTAATATGGCATCGAGCTCGTGCTGACATTTTTCGACGCCAAAGGTGCGACTTAAAATGCCGATCAGATTCACTTTAACCTTAAAGTCTTTGACGCCTGAGCGAACACCATCAATCACTGCGGCAACGACATCGGCAGTATTAAGTTGATGGCTCTTTGCCATGTAATAAGGAGAAAAACGCAGCTCCGCATAGTCGATACCGGCACTTGCTGCATCTTCGACGTTTTCGTAGGCGATGCGCTTACAATCATCTAAAGTTTTTAAGACATTGACTCCCCAATCGAGCTTTTGTAAAAACGCCAGTAAATCAGGCTCGCTTTCCTGAATTTGGACATAAGGGATAAAGTCCTCAAACTGCGAGCAGGGCAGGGAAATTTGATGTTGCTGCGCCAATTGCCAAATAGTCGTTGGGCGAATATTGCCATCGAGGTGACGGTGTAAATCAATCAGCGGTAATCTAGGGTCAACCATTATTATTTTATCCTTGGGTGCTAAAACCGTTTTGGCAGGTTATTTCCCATTATATCGCGTTTTTCTTAATTTATGTTGGTATTAGAGTAATAACACTGATAAATTAGTGCTGGGTTAATTATCTAGGTGTCTAGACGTATATTAAAGTAAAAATTTATTAGCAAAGAAGCAAAAGAGAAACAGCCATGTTCTATCAAACCGACGACGTTCGCATTGAAAAAATTAAAGAATTACTCCCTCCAGTGGCCTTATTGGAGCGATTTCCAGCCTCAGAAAAAGCGTCGAAAACGGTTTTTTCCGGTCGTGAAGCGATCAGTAATATTTTTAATCACCAGGATGACCGCCTATTAGTGGTGATCGGTCCTTGTTCTATCCATGATCCACAAGCGGCGCTTGACTATGGTGAGCGCTTGGTGAAGTTGCGTGAACAATACAGTGACCATCTGGAAATTGTGATGCGGGTTTATTTTGAAAAGCCACGTACTACCGTCGGTTGGAAAGGATTAATTAATGACCCTTATATGGATAACAGCTTTAAAATTAATGATGGCCTGAGACTTGGCCGTAAGTTGTTGGCAGATTTAAACAATTTGGGTCTACCAACTGCGGGTGAGTTTTTAGATATGATCACCCCGCAATATATGGCGGATTTTATGTGTTGGGGCGCGATAGGCGCACGTACTACAGAGAGTCAGGTACATCGTGAGCTGGCTTCCGGTTTATCCTGCCCGGTTGGTTTTAAAAACGGTACCGACGGCACCATTAAAATTGCCATCGATGCTATTGGCTCGGCCAGTGCCTCACATCATTTTTTGTCGGTAACTAAATACGGCCACTCGGCAATTGTCCAAACTACAGGTAATCAGGATTGTCATATTATTCTACGTGGCGGCAAGGCTCCGAATTACGATGCCGATAGTGTTAAAGTGGTCACCGACCAGTTAGCCAAGGCGAATTTGAATACCAAGATCATGATAGATTTCAGTCATGGTAATTCCAGCAAGAAGTTTGAGAATCAAATGTTGGTTTGTCAGGACGTTTGCCAGCAAATCACTCAGGGCAATCAGGATATTTTTGGGGTTATGGTAGAAAGCCATTTAGTGGAAGGGCGACAAGAACTGGTGAATGGCAAGGCGCAAACCTATGGTCAGTCGGTCACCGATGCCTGTATTGGTTGGGATGATACCGAACGTTTACTTGCTCAGTTAAATGAAGCGGTGGCTAAGCGTAATGGTTAAAACAAATATAGCTGTTATCACACTAAAACGCCGCTATTTTTAGCGGCGTTTTAGTGTTTAACATCTTGAAGTTATAGTTTTTTCGCTGGAATAAATTCTCCCTGAACCGGCGGTTTTATCCGGCCATTAATCAGCTGCTCCAGCCAGTCGATATAATCGTCCAGTGTCATAGGTTTGGCATAAAAATAGCCCTGACCGATATCACAACCAAACTGGCGCAGCGTGTCTTCATCTTCCTGTGAATTAATGCCTTCGGCTACGACTTCCAGCCCGAGACCTTTGGCCATTTTGACGGTAGTTTCCGCAATGATCCTGCGCTTTTTATCCTGATTAACGTTTTCAACAAATTCACGGTCAACTTTCAGTTCCTGAAATGGCAAATGGCTGATTTGTGACATGGTAGAATAGCCAGTACCGAAATCATCGATGCTGATGGTAACGCCGAGTTCCGCGAGTTCTTCAATTAATTTTAACGCTTGCTGGTTATAGGCAAAGGAAGCAGATTCGGTGAGCTCGAAAATGATCTTATCTGCCGGAATATTGGAGGCATCGATAATGTCCAGGCAGTGTCTAAAAAAGTTTTTTGAGGCGATGTCTTTACCACTGATATTAATGGAAACCATATGATTATAGCCGTCTTCATTTAGCATATGTTGCTGAGCCAGAGACTGTTTTAGTACCCATAAGGTTAGCTGATTGATCAGTCCCATATCTTCGGCAATAGGGATAAACACTGCGGGGGGAATAAAGCCTTGCTCCGGATGTTGCCATCTGAGCAAACATTCGCTACTGCACACTCTTAAGGTACGTAAATCGATTTGTGGTTGATGATAAATGGCTAGCTGGTTGTTTTCCAGCGCCTGTTTTAGCTCGCCAGTCAATTTTAATAAATAATTGGCTTGATCACTGGATTCAGGCTCAAACATCGCCCATTTAATTGTGCTGTTCTCACCACAATTGGCGGCTAAAATCGCGTGGTTGATCAACTGATGGCTTTTAGTGCCGTGTTGCGGATAGCTGGCAACGCCGATAATTGCTGACAGTGGCAGTGCAATGTTACCAACGGAAAAGTTTTCATTAATCACTTGTTGAATAGAGTGGATCAAGGTTTCCAGCGGTTGTTTGTTGCGTTTATTATTGAGAATAAACATCAGGCTGTCATTGTTGATAAAACACAGTTTTTCATTTTTATCGGTTAACGGGTAGATAGCATCATTAAACTCAAACAGTGACGAAAGCTTGGCAAATAGCCGTTTGAATAATTCGGTATTCATTGAATCATCAATGTATAACGCAACTTTTTCGATATGTTCGGGTTTAATGACGATGACGCTGAAATCCTGCTTAGCCTGTATGCTTAATTGATTGATCGAGTGCTCAATATTCGATTTTCGCGGTAAACCGCTGCTAACGTGATAGGTAATATCGGCCAACCTGTCCTGTTCATGGCGTCTCATGCGCTCTGCTAACGCAAACGCCATTAATGTCACTTCTGCCATCATGGCAAATAAAAATGCATTACTGGTGATAAAGGAATAGCTGAGATAATTAAGCAGCACTAATGGCTGAATTGCTGCGCCGATGAGTAGTGGTATCCAGGAAAGCACATAATATTTTGCCCAGGAAAAGTCACTGCGCAGCCGTTTGATAATTAAGAAAATGGCAAATAAATAAACCAGTGGCTGAAGCGAAAAGAATAACTTGGTTTGTGCGATGTTATCTAAGGTCAGTGAGTAAAAAGAACAGAGGATTAATGACCAGCAAAATAATTTGCCAATTCTGTAACTGTGTTTGCTCTGTTGGTGATAACGAAGAAAAAATAGCGTGAAGCTTAGCAGGAATATCACCAGGTAATAATCGATAAACAACAGATAGCGATTAATTACCGCTTGAACGTCGACTGAAAATATCAGATAGCCAAAACCGGTTAGGCTGGATAATACTAGTGCTGCACTGATCAGGTAGCCAATATAGATCAGGTAAACGTTATCTTTAATGGCAAAATACAACACCAGGTTATAGAGCGTCATTAACAGCACAATACCGATAAAGGCACCGTAAATTACCTGGGTGTAGAGTAACCTATGGTTGAAATCATCTTCTGTAAGTACCATTACAGGTACGTTAGGCGGTCCCTCGGTTTGAATCTCAATGATAAAAGAACGGCTTTGTTGTGCGGCCAAGGTCAGCTTTAGATGTGGATAGATACGATAAATCGTATGCGATTGTGACTCTTCAGGAAACAGCTGTACGTTTGT
Source organism: uncultured Thalassotalea sp. (assembly GCA_964620605.1). Classification (GTDB taxonomy): domain Bacteria; phylum Pseudomonadota; class Gammaproteobacteria; order Enterobacterales; family Alteromonadaceae; genus Thalassotalea_E. The sequence goes on along the minus strand of CAZUHQ010000035.1, from coordinate 16,717 downwards.
CGCCTTGATCGGGTAGATATTAAACTGGTTTAATAAACTATTATCGGCATAGAGCACTAGCTCTTGTGTCCTGCTGAGCTTATTGGTGATATCAAGTGTTAGCCAAACGGTTTGCTCTGACAGCTGGTAAGGGATGTTATCCTGGGCTACGGGGATAAAGTTTTCCCCTTGCTTGACAATGTCACTGATAGTATAGCGATTATCTTTATCAAGCAGATAGGCGTATTGAGTAGCAAATTGCGCATCCTGATTTGCGTTTTGCTCCAGAGTGTTGAACTTGTTATAAAGGTTCAATAATACCGCGACAACCAGAGCGAGAATTATCGTTATTGCCAATATACGAATAAAACGAGCGGTTAAATGCAATAAATGAGTCACGAAATACTTGTTTATTTTAGAAAAACCTGAGCTAACTGTAGCAAAAATAACAGTATTTAGGGAATCTTTAGCGAAATAAATTTATTAAAGGCGGCTATTAACGCAGGATAAAATCAACTATATTAGCTGGCCGATCAAAAGCAAATACCTTAAAAATTTAGCGATAGTCGAGCACAGGATGACAGATTTAGAATAGCAGTTGGCTTTTATTTTAGAAATGGACTTACTCAAGTCGGTATATCGACAGGCATTAGTTAAATCAGACAATAACAGGCGGGAAAACAGCGCCGAGCATAGTTGGCATATTGCTATGATGGCATTAACGCTTAAACAATATGCCAGTGAACCTGTAGATATTAACCGGGTGATCCAGATGTTATTAGTTCACGATGTCGTGGAAATTGATGCCGGTGATACTTTTGCCTTTGCCGCAGAAAGTGAATTATCTGGCCAACATGCCAAAGAACTGGCCGCAGTAGAGCGGATTTTTGGTTTATTACCAGAGACACAATACCAAAATTTAAAAGCCTTGTGGTTGGAGTTTGAGCAGGCACAAACTGCTGATGCGAGGTTTGCCAAAGCCATGGATCGTGTCTTGCCGCTACTGCAAAACATGAAAAATAACGGCGGTAGCTGGCGTAACCATCAGGTAACTAAAAAACAAGTGATTAAGCGTAATCAATATCTGGACGGATTGGCACCGTTATTATGGCAATATGTTGGTCAGCAAATTGATTTTGCGGTTGAACAAGGCTGGTTGCTTGATAGTTAGCTGAATAGAAACATAGGAATTAAAGTGCAAAAAGAAATCGATAAGCTTGCCTGGTTGTATCTTCAAAATGGTAAGTTATTGTGCGCAAGATCGAAAGGTAAAACATTGTTTTATATTCCTGGTGGTAAGCGTGAGCTGGGCGAATCTGATCAACAGGCGCTTATTCGAGAGATAAAAGAGGAAGTGTCCGTCGATTTAGTAAGTGAGACTATTTGCTATGCGGGAAGTTTTAGTGCTTTGGCGGATGGTAAAGATGATAATATAAAAGTCAAACTGACCTGTTATTTTGCTGATTATCAGGGGGAGCTTTCACCTGACGCTGAAATAGCAGAACTAGCATTTTTAAGTTATCAGGATAGGAAGCATTGCTCGCTGGCGGCTAATAAAGTTTTTGAATGGTTAAAAGAACACGCGTTATTGGAATAATTCCGATAAATTTAGTTTGGTCGTGTTTTAATTATTGAACCATCGTTTTCATTAAAAATGAGATATTTTGCCTGTGCAGTATAAAACGCATGGTTACACAGTCTATATTCATCAACAAACCATTATTCATAATGGTCAGCGTAAGGATATCAGACCTAAAGCATTTTCTTTGTTGCTAAAATTTTTAGAAAAGCCATATCAGGTACTTACTAAGCAAGAGTTACTTTCCTCGGTGTGGGATGACGTAGAAGTGCAAGAACAAGTCTTGTTTCAAACGATTACCGAGTTAAGACAAGTTTTTGCTGGTGAGCAAGTGATAAAAACTCACCCCAGAAAAGGCTATGCCTGGATAGCTCCTGTTGAATGTATAGCGACGGAAGAAAATAATGCTACCTTGCCTAGAGCCAAGCTCTTGTTTACTAACGTTTGGCGGTATCCATTAACTGTAATTACTATTTTGTTGATATTAGCGAGTATCAGTTTTAGTTATTTTTCTTACCAGCCCCCTAGTTTACAGATTTTAGAGGAAGCCAAAATTGCTCAACCATCTGGTTCATTAGTTATTTTGCCGATTGAAAATCAAATCAAAGATAATGATCATCAATGGGTGTATTTAGGAGCTATGGATCAGCTGATCGCTAGTTTGCGATCGAACACGAAAATAGCCGTGATGAATACGGATTATGTGCTTGAAATTATGCGAAATGCAGAGATACGAAATAAAAAACCTTCTCAGAATATCGCACGCATTTTTCAAGTTTCTGGTGCTGGTTTAATAGTTGAAACTCAACTGTCTGGGGCAAATCATCAATATCAGCTGAAATATAGTTTACATTTTAAGAACACCGTGAAACGCGGCGTTATCTTTGAATCAAATATTAATCAAGCGTTGAATAAACTAAGTAATAGGATAGCTTCATATACAGGTCAAGATGTCACGCAAATAGCGAAACAAAGTGGCCATTCTGACTTTGCAAATGAGCTGATGGTGAGGGCGCTTGAGTTAACAGAACAAGGTAAATTTCTTGCTGCCAGTAAAGTCTATCAGGGATTGTTAGAGATAGAACCGGATAATATTGTTGCGCGAAGACTATTAGCTGACACTTTTATGGAGTTGCATCAATTACCATCTGCGCAGCAACATTTGTTAAAGGCAGAGCAAATAGCTAAGCAGGTACATTCTCCTGAATTGGCTAAAGTTTATTACTTATTGTCATATATTGAATATATACAGGGGAATTTGCTTGATGCTAAAGCAAAGGCTGCCATTGCTAATCAATTCGCTATTGAATTTAATGATTGGTTATACCGTGGTTTTATTGCTCAACTTAATGCGAAAATCGCTATTCAAATGCTAGATTACCAAACGGCTCAGCAGTCTCTTGAAAATGCGCTTAGTTACTATCAGGTAATGCAGTGTCCGGTAGGCACATCGAATACATTATTAGATATGAGCTGGTTAGCTCATACGCAAGAAAAATCTGTTTTGTCCCAACAATATTTTGCTAAAGCAAATAAATTAATTGAACAACATCAATTAGTGGTGTTACAACCTAGGCTTAAGTGGTTTTTAGAAAAACTTAATATTAATCATTGATTTGATAAAATTTTATAAAGTTTTATTGTTAATTTTATTTGTGTTTTAGCACAGTAGTATCGTTTTGTAATTAAATGAAATTTTGGAAATTGAATGATAGCGATATTTACACGTCTTACCGCCAATAACTTGATAATTAAAATGAGTCGATATTTACTATTAGGTGTACTTTTACTCATCAGTTATGTCTCACATAGCCAAGTATTAGAAAAAATTCCATTGGCTGAAAGCTTAATAATTCCATCAAAAATATTGCACGAACAAAGAAGTATATCAGTTTATACGCCTGCTGATTACGCAATTACCTCAGATCGCTATCCGGTGATTTATTTGTTAGATGGTGAGCACAACCTTCTTTATACCGCAGGGATGATTAGTTATTTGCAGAAAAGTCAGCTTATGCCTAAGGCGATTATTGTCGCTATTAACAATGTGGATAGAGTCAGGGATTTTACGCCAGTCCCCTCAAAAGAGCTTTATGGATTACCTCAAATGGGCGGCGCCGATAATTTTCTCCGCTTTATTGCTGAGGAACTTAAGGGAGAAATAGCAAAACGTTATCGTATCGCGTCTTATAGTATTTTAGTTGGTCATTCTTATGGAGGGATTTTTGCTATTTATAGTCAGCAAGTAGCACCTCAATTGTTTAACGCTCATATTACGATTAGCCCAAGTTTGTTCTATGACGAAAGGGCGTTGGTTAAATCTGCTAACCAGTATTTTCTTCAGGATAATCCTAAAACACCGCAATTTATGTATATGACGGTGGCTAATGAGTATCCAGAGTTTAAGCAAAGTGTTCAGGCTTACGCTAAGGTGTTACAGCATTCGGCACCAGAAAGCTTCTCTTGGCATTTTAAAGAGTTGCCACAAGAAACTCATATGTCATCATTTCATTTAGCCATGTTTGAAGGACTGAAACTGCTTTTTAACGGCTGGTATCTTAATGACGTTGCTCCATTCCTTGAACATGGTAAATTTGACGACATTCAAGCGTATTATCAGAACTTATCGGAAAAGTTTGGCTATGCGATTGATGTACCCAGTGAAACTGTTGCCGCAGCAGGATATTACTTAGTTGAGAACAAGCGTGTCGATGAAGCGATAGAAATATTTAAAGATCAGGTTAGTAAATACCCGTTAATAGGTAATGTATATTTCAATCTTTCCCAAGCGTATCAAGCGGCTAAACATACTGATTTAGCAATAAAATTTGCAGACCAAGCCTGTCAATTAGGTAAACAGTATCAAGACTTAGGTACACCTATGTATTGTAATATTGCTAAAAGGATGAGGCAGAGCGATTAATCAATTTTGTTTATTACAACATCAGACTGTTGTTCTCTACACAGTTGTACTAACTGTGTAGAGGGATCTTTTAGTGACGACTTGATATTCATGTCTATTGATATCTATAGATTCCTCTTTACCTTCAATAAAAAACAACCGAGAATAGCCAATTAAACTATTAAAATAACAAACATGATTTACCCCGAATGAAATAGTAAACTTTGGTAAATCACAGTAAATTCTTTGGTTAAAATAATGAACTATAAAGAAATAAACAGTGTACTTTTTATCTGCATGGGCAATATTTGCCGTTCTCCTACGGCGGAAGCTGTGTTTCGTCATAAGGCAAATGCGCAAGGGCTGAAACTGACGATAGACTCGGCTGGTACTATCAGCTCTCATGCCAGAGAAAAACCGGATCATCGCGCACAAAAAGCAGGCATGGCACGCGGTTACTCGTTTGATAAAATTCGTGCTCGAAAAGTGACAGTTGACGACTTTGAAAAGTTCGACCTGATCCTGGCGATGGATGAACATAATGTTCGAGAACTCGCTAAAATTGCCCCGAGTCATTTAATGGCAAAAGTGAAATTGTTTCTCGAATTTGCTGAAAACTTTGAAGATACCGAGGTGCCTGACCCTTATTATGGCGGTGCACGTGGTTTTCAGTATGTGCTGGATCTGGTAGAAGATGCCAGTGATGGCCTAATTAAACAACTAACATAAAGTAAAAAACAGGAGCTTAGTTTAGCTATAATAAGCTCCTGTATTTGTTAGCAGGGTTTATACCCTCAGTGCTTTTTCCCCTCGTGCAATACCGACAGTACCGGAGCGTACCGACTCAATAATTTCGGTTTCATGCGCCATGGTTGTAATAAAAGCATTGAGTTTATCTGCATCTCCGGTCAGTTCAACAGTGTAAACCTGCTTACCAATATCGACGATAGAGCCACGGAAAATGTCGGTAATACGTTTGACTTCGGTACGTGATTTATCGTTCATCGCCAGTACTTTCAGTAGCAAAATTTCCCGTTCAACATGACTACGCTCAGTTAAATCGGTGATCTTAATAACATCGATAAGTTTATTCACTTGCTTGACAATTTGTTCTAGTACTCTGTCATCGCCTTGAGTGGCAATAGTAATACGTGACAAGCTTTCATCTTCAGTTGGTGCAACCGTCAGACTTTCAATATTAAACGCCCGCTGTGAAAATAGGCCAACGATACGAGACAGAGAGCCAGGTTCGTTTTCTAATAAAATCGCTAATATACGGCGCATTATGCTTTTACTCCTTTTTTCAGCCACATGTCGTCAATTTTGCCATGGCGTATTTGCATTGGATAAACGTGCTCTAATTCGTCGACTAAAATATCAACGAACACTAAGCGATTTTTAATGGCAAACGCTTCTGTTAATTTTTTATCAAGTTCGTCAAGGTGGTTAATTTGAATGCCAACATGCCCGTAAGATTCCGCTAATTTGACAAAATCCGGTAATGATTCCATGTAGGAAGAAGCGTGACGACCACCATAAATCATGTCCTGCCATTGACGTACCATGCCTAATGAACGGTTGTTTAAAGAAATGATAACGACTGGCAAATTGTATTGTAAGCAGGTTGATAACTCCTGAATATTCATTTGGATTGAACCATCGCCGGTAATGCAAATTACCGGGCTGTCGGGAAATGCCAATTTCACCCCCATAGCCGCTGGCAGGCCAAAGCCCATAGTGCCTAAACCGCCTGAGTTGATCCATTGGCGAGGTTTGGCAAAAGGGTAGTACTGTGCAGCAAACATCTGATGCTGGCCAACATCAGAGCAAACATAAGCTTCCCCTTTAGTGATTTGATACATGGCTTCAACTACACGTTGGGGCTTGATCTTGCCATCATCTTGTTGGTAGCTGATGCTTTTTTCAGCGCGCCAATCGTTGATTTGCTGCCACCACTGTGTTTGTTTTTCTTTATTTGGGGTAAAGCCTATGGCATCAATTTGTTCTAACAGTTGTTTTAGCACGATATCAACTAAGCCGACAACCGGCACATGAGCGTTGATGGTTTTTGAAATTGACGTCGGGTCGATATCAACATGCACTATGGTGGCATTGGGGCAGAATTTTTTAACATTATTGGTAACGCGATCGTCAAAGCGGGCGCCTAAGGCTAAAATAATATCGGCGTGTGCCATGGCTTTATTGGCTTCTAATGAGCCATGCATGCCAAGCATGCCGATAAAGTTTTTATGCTTGCCAGATATACCACCCAATCCCATTAAGGTGTTGGTACAGGGGGCGTCCAGTTTTTCGACCAGCTCGGTCAGTAACTCTGAGGCGTCTGCCAAAATAATACCGCCGCCAGAATATATGACTAAGCGTTCGGCTTCTGTAATGGTTTTTACTGCCTTACGAATCTGTTTCGGATGACCTTTTCTCGTCGGATTATATGAGCGCATTTTTATATCGGTTTCAATGTAAAATTCACCTTTATGATCCGGGATCAGAATATCTTTAGGCAGTTCAACCACTACAGGCCCTGGACGGCCGGATTTGGCAATGTAAAATGCTTTAGCAATAACATTCGGGATTTCTTCGACATTTCGACAGTTAAAGCTGTGTTTGACGATTGGCCGGGAACAGCCAACGATATCGGTTTCCTGAAATGCATCATCACCGATTAAATTGGTTGGCACCTGTCCGGATAATACCACCATAGGTATGGAATCCATATACGCAGTGGCAATGCCGGTAATACAGTTTGTGGCGCCTGGACCTGAGGTTGCCAGGACAACGCCGACTTTACCGGTCGCTCTTGAATAGCCATCTGCCATATGGGTGGCAGCCTGTTCATGGCGTACTAAGATATGCTGAAAATCATCCTGCTGGAAAATGGCATCATAGATGTCCAGTACCGTGCCTCCGGGATAACCGAAGATGTATTCTACGTCCAGTGCTGATAAGGCTTTTACTACCATTTCAGCTCCGGTAAATAACTGTTTTGTCATGAGCTCTACCTTTGTTTCCGTAAATTGTTGTGCCAAATAATAAAAAACCCCCGGTCTTTGCAGAGCGGGGGTTTTATGTATTTTGTCTTTATTTTTTACTTTTTATGTAGACAACACCAGCCCCGCATTGGTTTGACGACCACTACGACTGAGAGCACGACATTGAGTACGGTAAGGTTAAACATAAAATCGAAAAAGTAAAAAGTAATTAATTTTGATAATTCTATTTGTAAAGCTAAAGCTGGTAGCTGTCAACCATAAAATAAAAACAGCCCCAAAAAGCTTATATCATTTTTATCTAATTTATTTTGTTGTTATTAGAAGTCATTAATTTTCATGAACTTTAGCTGATTATATTCTACACTCTTAATAAATTGTTTCATTAGGTGTGCGCAAAATTATTATGTCAAAATTCATATTTAAGGAAGAGTCTGAAAACGAGCTACAACAGTCAAATAAAAGAAACCACAATAAAAGTTGGCGAATTTTGGTGATCGATGATGATGAGTCGATCCATCAGATCACCCGTTTAGTGTTATCCGATGCCATTATTGAACAGCGTTCTTTAGATATAGTATCAGTTTATTCCGCCAAGGAGGCGCGTGAATTATTAACGGTGGATAGTGATTTTTGCATGGCATTTGTCGATGTCGTAATGGAAACAGATCATGCCGGATTAGAGTTAGTAGAATGGATTCGTAAAGTACAAAAGAATCAGGCAATTCGCTTAATTTTACGTACAGGGCAGGCGGGTAATGCGCCAGAAGCGAAAGTGATCAAGGAATTTGATATTAACGATTACAAGGAGAAAACCGATTTTACCGCCAGTAAAATGACGACAACCGTCTATGCCAGTATTCGTGCTTATCGCGATATCATGACGATACAGCGCAGTTTAGATGCCTTTAAACAGTTGATTACTTCAACGCATGATTTATTGAAAATCAGTCAGTTCAGGCCCTTTGGCTCTGCGGCGTTAAATCATTTATTGACCTTAATGGATGTTGACAGTTCTGCGCTCTATATTGCCAGGAGCCAGCGGGATTTTGATGAAGAATACACTAATTTGATCTTAGCCTGCACCGGCAAGTATTGTAGTGAGTCTGACAGCCTGGAGCATTCGGATATTAGTGATGATATTAAACAGTTAATACAGAAGGCGTTTGACGATAAAAAACATTTTTCAGGTGATGAATATTTTGTTGGCTACTATGAAACCTCACCCAATGCATCTTCGGTGCTTTACATTGAATTTGAAGATGATGCCGAGCATTTTAAATCCAGCCTTGCCGAGTTATTTGCCACTAATGTCGCTTTAATTCTGGAAAGCTTGACCAAGCAACATGAAATTGAACGTACTCAGAAAGAATTATTATTTATCGTTGGTGAAGCAATTGAAGCAAGGAGTAAGGAAACTGGGGCGCATGTGCAGCGCGTATCGCAAATCTGTGAACTGTTAGCAAAGAAAATGCAGCTGGATGACAAGTTTGTTGAAGCGATTAAAATGGCGTCACCATTACATGATTTAGGTAAAATAGTGATCCCTGAGCTAATTTTGCATAAACCAGGAAAACTCGATGAAAATGAATGGCAGATGATGAAAACTCATGCCGAAGCTGGTAAAGAGTTATTGAGTCATTCACGATCAAAAATTTCAAAAATAGGTGCAAGACTTGCGCATTATCATCATGAAAACTGGGATGGCAGTGGTTACCCTGATGGCTTGTCTGGTGAGAAAATACCACAGGAGGCAAGGATCATGGCGATCGCCGATGTCTTTGATGCCTTAGGTTCTCAGCGTTGTTATAAACAGCCGTGGTCAGCGGAACAGGTTAAAAATCACCTGATTGAGCAGCGTGGTACAAAATTTCAACCAGAGCTAGTTGATATTATTCTTGAGCATTTTGATGAATTTTGGGCGATTCGTGAACGCTTACCTGACTAGGTAGGGGAGCTGAAATGTATTTTCAGTGGTTAGTGTTTTATTTAGTTCAATCGATAAAATTCCTTAGCTCCTTGCTTTTCCTCAGTGAAAAGCCTGCGCAATATCTTGCGATGTTCATTGTGGTAATGAAGGGGAACATTCTGGTCATTAGAGCTTAGCAGCACAGCATTGCTTAAACTTTTTACCACTTTGGCAAAGGCAAGGCTGATTGCGTTTGGGAGTGGTTAATTGTTGATGGCTGATAATTTCTCCATCAAGGTAATACCAATGATTATTTTCTACGATAAAGCGGGAATTTTCTTCCATCAGGTAAAACTTTTTGTCATCAATATACAGGGCTTTAAACTGTACTTTAGGTAGTTCAGCTCCTTGATGGTTAAAAGTCTCTAACTCTACTTGAGCGCTTTTAATAATTGTCAGCTTAAGCCAGTGTGTATGCGTAGACCATTGCTTAATTTCTTCGAGCGCAACGTTTTGCTGTGACTCGCGGGAATAGGTATCGTAAATATATTGCGGGTAATGGGTTGCATAAGCGCTATATCGAGAGCGCATTAATTGCTCTGGCGTTTTTGCCTGTGCTTTACCTGAAATAATAGGCAGGCAACATTGTTCAAACGGGGTAATGTTGCCACAATAACAGTGCATTTTAGTCGTTTGCTATTTTCTGAGGATAATTAGTGCAATTGTTGCTGATTCCTCAGTACGATACAAGCGGTTTTCCCTTGTTGCGCGCATAGGTTAAGTTTATGCAAGTCCTCAATTTCTAACTGTGCGTTAGATAAAATCACTGCCGCGCAGTTGCCCTTAGAAAGTGCTGAGCCAAGGTTTTCCAAGTTTAATTTTCCATTATAGGAAGTGACTTTCAATATTTTACTGGTATCGATTTGATGGGTTTTACTCAGCTGCTCCAGTGAATGATCTTCTGGGTCGATCATGAGTATCCATTTATTATTCACCTTATGTTGCAGGCAAATATCTGTATATTGAGCTAACCAGCTATGCTCGTTATTGATATTTCTAACATCAAGCCAGTTGTTGTTATAAGGAGCGCTATTGCTGAATAATTGATGATTGATAGATAACATTTTCACAAAACCTCAAAACAAAAATTAATATACTGTATGAATTAACAGTATATTAATTTATACAGTAATGCAAGCAGATAAATTGAGTTTGTTTGTGTTTGTTAAATGAGCAACTACGAATAATAGTGAATATTATTAGGTACAGAGCTGTTAGCAACGCATTGCTGGTGTGAAACTCAGGCTACCTCAGGTGATTTTGGCAAAAATTAGATGGCGGGGAGTTGCAGTAGAATATTTGTGCACCTTCTCACAAGGGCTTAGCAAGAAAAAAGGTGCAGTTGCTTATTTATTGAGGCGATCCAATTCATTAATTCTGTCACGAGTCATTAAGATATAGCATTTTTTATAAGCCGATGCGGCACCTGTACCTGGTGAGATATGCAGGTATTGCCAGCGGCAGTTATTTTCACGGTAGGTGATAAAATTTCGTTGAGAGCGTTTAAACATTTCCAGTGCTGAACGTCTGCCGGTAACGATGGCAAATTCTTCCAGGACAAATATTTGATTATTGATCCAGGTTTGTAGTTCCCTATCAACGGCGTCTTTTACCAAATCCAGGCATTGAGATAATTCTGAGGTCGTTTGATAAGATTGCTCACATTCATTCACCGTTTTTGCCTGGAAGGCATAGACATTTGGCAATGTTGATATGAAGAGTAAAAACGCTAAAACTGTTTTATTGAAGCTCACGCAGGCAACACCTTTTTATAGGGTTTGACGGTGACATTTTGATAAACGCCAGCGCTAATGTAAGGGTCGGTATCAGCCCATGTTTGTGCTTGAGTCAGGCTGTCAAATTTCGCTATCACCAGCGAGCCGGTAAAACCGGCATCTCCCGGATTTTCGCTATCAATAGCCGGGCAGGGACCAGCAACTAATAAGCGACCTTGTTGTTGCAGTAGGGTTAAACGCGCCAGATGTTGCTCTCGTACTTTCATTCTTAATGGCAAACTGTTCTCTACGTCTTCGCTATAAATTAAATAATACATCATAGTTTAGTTTCTATTGGTTTTCTTGATTTTCAGAGGCTTGTTTGTCATCTTGCGGTAAGTATTTATAAAGCGAAAACACACTGATGATCGCAAATACTAGGGTCAGCCCCATTAGACCAAATACTTTGAAATTGACCCAGGTTTCCTGAGAGAAATTATAGGCAATATAGATATTGAGCACAGCACAGGTTAAAAAGAATATCGCCCAAGCAAAGTTGAGTTTATTCCAAATACTGTCTGGTAGCGGCAGGTTTTCACTCATCATTTCCTTGATCAGGTTTTTATTAAACATATGGTTGCTGATTAATAAGGCTAGGGCAAAAATGGTATTAATAATCGTCACTTTCCATTTTATAAAGCTGTCGTCTTGTAAAAATATTGTTAACCCCCCAAAAACTGCAATTAGGCCAAAAAATACCCAGTTTCTTTTTGGCACCGGCTGTTTTTGGTAAAGGTAATAGAGGATTTGTAAGGCAGAAGTTACGATCAAAGAACCTGTGGCCCAATATAAGTCGCCAAATTTGTAAAATACAAAGAAGATGACCAAAGGCAAATATTCAAAAAGTGCGTGCATATGATCTTTAGTTTGCGAGAAGATAGGTTAATTCTAACCAACCAAGTGATGTCAGCCAACTAAATTTTTGTTAAATGATAAACAAGAAGCACAATCAGTGATTGTACTTCTTGATTCATAAGTGAATTAACTTTGTTGATAGCCAAATGGATCATCAATTGAGTATGACGGCTCAGTAAACCACTTAGGGCCTAACTCGGTCATGTAAAAATGATCTTCCAGGCGTACACCAAACTCGTCTGGTAGTACTAACATAGGCTCATTTGAAAAACACATTCCTGGCGCTAATGGCGTTTGATCACTGCGTACCAGGTAGGGCCATTCATGAATGTCCAGACCGATACCATGTCCTGTGCGGTGCGGACAGCCCGGAGTTTGATAATCTGGCCCCATGTCCTGGCTGGCTAAATAACTGCGAGCAGCAACGTCGACTTCGCCACAAGGTGTGCCAATTTTTGCAGCATCAAATGCTGCCTGTTGAGCTTGTCGCTCAATATTCCACATTGCTCTTTGTCTGTCGTTAGCTTCACCGAAAACATAGGTACGGGTTATATCTGAGTTATAGCCTTCTATTTGGCAACCGGTATCGATTAGCACAATATCGTTTTGCTCGAGTGTTTTAGGGGTTGCAACACCATGTGGAAATGAAGAGTCCTGACCAAATAATACTATGCAAAAATAAGAGCCGGCGGGGGCACCTAATTTGCGATGTGCCTGGTCGATAAATTGTTCCACTTCCTTGGTACTGATACCTAAGTGTAAAATGCGGGCCACTGCTTTGTGGACTTCTAATGTCATGTCCTTAGCTTTTTGCAATAGTGCAATTTCCGTTGCCGATTTTTGCATTCGACAGCCTGCCGTTACCGCTTTGGCATCAATTAGCTGAAAATTCTCACTTAATTTATCAATGCCGTTAACGATAAAAAATGCGGTCGACTCGTCAAAGGCAAGTGTACCTTGCTCAATGCCCATTGCCGATAAGGTATCAAGAAATAATTGATAAGGGCTTTGATGTTCTTGCCAGGCAGCAACCTTGCCTTCTATTTGCATATATTGCTTTAAGGTATTGATTTCAAAGTAGGGAGCAATATATTGAATATCTCCAGATTGCGGGATAATTGCGCCTACCATACGTTCACTGGCATACCAGCGAGTGCCGGTAAAATAGTAAAGGTTAGTTCCTGCATTAACATAGGTTGCGGCAATATTATGTTGCTTCATTATCGCTTGAGCACGAGCAATGCGTTGTTGATATTCAGCCTGTGAAATGGCGGTAATATCCGCTGTCATATTAGATAGCTTATCGAGTTCAAGTTTTGCGGTTGAACCGCCGACGCCTATAGTCATGGAAGTTCCTTAATTTTTTGGGATTTGCCGAGAGATAATACTGGTTTTTATTAGATTATACAATATACATTTATTCTGTGGATTTTCTTTAGGGTGATGTCATTGTGAATAACTTGGCTAAGGCCATTAAAAAGAGCTGGAGGATAGCCTGGATTGTACTTTTTTTCGCCTATTTCTTGCGATAATCCGGTTTTATTATATCTTTCAATATAATGAATTAGAAAATTCAGCCAAAGGAATAACAGGGATGTTTACACTACCAGCAGAATTGACGATAGCCAACGTCGACGACTGTAAATCGCGGTTGATTGAGCTTGTCGATAGTCATAGCGAAATAACTTTAGACAGCAGTGCAGTTACTCGAGTGGATACTGTTGGCGTTCAATTGCTACTCGCCACTGTTGCTTACGCAGTCAGCCAAAACAAAGCCCTGAGCTGGGAAAACCAATCTTCAACTCTTAAACAAAGCATCAAGTTACTAGGCATCGAAGAGCCTATTTTAGCGCAGTATTTCACCGACTAGCATTGGTTACATTGATTGTTTTTGAACATATAAGGAAAAAAGCATGACGAAAATATTGGTTGTAGATGATTCTAACTCTATTCGCGATATGGTGAGTTTTACACTGAAAAGTGCTGGCTATGACACAGTTGAAGCAAAAGATGGCGAGGAGGGGTTGGTAAAAGCACAAGACGATAGCTTTGATCTGGTAATTTCAGACGTCAATATGCCGAATATGGACGGTATTACTTTATGTGGTGAGCTGCGCCAGTTAGATGAATTTAAGTTCACGCCTATTTTAATGCTGACTACGGAAAGCTCGGGTGACATGAAGTTAAGGGGAAAGTCTGCCGGTGCCACTGGTTGGCTGGTAAAGCCCTTTAACCCTGAAAAGTTATTGTCCACTATTAAACGAGTGATACGGTAATTTATTATGAGTGTCGATCTCTCACAATTTATCCCAAGTTTTCTTGAGGAAAGCTTTGAAGGACTCGAATTAATGGAGTCAAGCTTGCTGTTGCTTGTGCAGGGGGATGATGAAACCCTTAATTCCATTTTTCGTGCTGCACATTCCATTAAAGGCGGTGCCGGAACCTTTGGTTTTGAACAGGTCACTGAATTTACCCACCTGGTTGAAACCCTGCTCGATGAAATGAGAGATGGTAGAAGAACCATTGAAAAAAACGATATCGAATTGTTATTAGCCTCGGTTGATTGTATACGTTTGTTAATCGAAGCTATTCGTGATGATCAAGAGTGTGACACAACTAAAATTGAGGAAACTTCAAGGTTATTAACCATTGCACTTAATCAAGGGGAAACAACCACAGGGCTTGAAGTAACAAATCAACTAACCGAAGGTGAATCAAGTGCTGGGAGCATAGCAAGTTGCTGGCACATTGAATTTATTCCCGAACATCACCTGATACAAACCGGCAATGATCCCTTGCTATTGTTTAATGCCTTGGCCGATTTAGGCAACTTAACGGTTAAGGCCAATTGCCAAGAGTTGCCCGCGCTAAGTGATATCGATGCAAAAGAACTCTATATCAGCTGGCAGTTAACTTTAATATCTTCGGCAACTGAG
The DNA here is from genome assembly GCA_964620605.1 of uncultured Thalassotalea sp. Lineage (GTDB taxonomy): Bacteria > Pseudomonadota > Gammaproteobacteria > Enterobacterales > Alteromonadaceae > Thalassotalea_E. Next base: position 1,717 of record CAZUHQ010000035.1, on the reverse strand, counting down.
AATGAAATCAGGGAAATATTCGAATGGGTAGAAGATGAGTGCCAGCTCAATATTAGCAAGCAACAGGATGAGACGTCAGTGACTGTCGAGCTGTTAACGCCTGGGTCAGAACCGGACGAACAGCCGTTAGTTCTGGCCCCGGAAAATGCATCTGAAACCTCAGCCCAAACCGCGCTCAATGAAGTTAACAGCAAAAGAAGTCAAAAACAGGCGGTGAAAGCAAAATCTGATGTCGGTTCGATTCGCGTTGGTGTGGATAAAGTCGATAGTCTGATCAATTTAGTCGGGGAGTTAGTGATCACCCAATCCATGTTATCTGAACTTGGTAACGATTTTGATTTAAGCAAGGTAGAGCGATTAACTTCAGGATTAGAGCAGTTATTGCAAAATACCAAAGAATTGCAAGAAAGTGTGATGCGTATTCGAATGTTACCTATCAGTTTTGCCTTTAATCGCTTTCCTCGTTTGATTCACGACTTGTCTCATAAAATGGGAAAAGAGATCGAACTCATTATTAAAGGCGAGCAAACGGAGTTGGATAAAACCGTGATGGAACAAATTGGCGATCCGTTAACTCATTTAGTAAGGAATGCCGTCGATCATGGTATTGAAGACGCTGAAGTGCGCCAGGAAAAAGGCAAAAAAGCTAAGGGTACTATTACCCTCGATGCCTACCATCAAGGTGGCAGTATAGTGATTGAAATCAGTGATGACGGCGGTGGTATTGACCGACAGGCGGTATTTAATAAAGCGGTTGAAAAGAGGCTTGTCGATGAAAATACAGTGTTAACCGACAACCAGGTGTTTGATTTGATTTTTGAACCCGGTTTTTCTACTGCAAAAGCCATCAGTGATATTTCTGGTCGTGGCGTCGGTATGGATGTGGTGAAAAAAAATATCCAGGCACTAGGAGGCCGGATCCAGGTGGAGTCAGAGCCTGATAAAGGTTCAACCTTTAAAGTTAACCTGCCGCTGACCTTGGCAATTTTAGATGGCCAATTGGTACGAGTTGGCAGTGAAATTTATATCATTCCTCTGATCACTATTGTTGAGTCATTGCAAGCTAAACCTAAGTACATTAATCGAGTATCGGGCGACATGTTGCTTTATCGGCTACGTGATGACAATGTGCCCGTTATTCCTATTTGCCATTTATTTAATATTGATGCTGATCATCAGCAAATTGAAGATGCTCTGTTAGTCGTTGTCGAGGCGAATGGACAAAAAGTTGGCCTGATGGTGGATGATTTACAGGCACAACAACAGGTAGTGATTAAAAGCTTGCTGGACAATTATCAGCAGGTTGAAGGAATTTCTGCAGCAACTATTTTGGGTGACGGCTCTGTTGCTATGATTTTAGATATTCCAGGCTTAATTCAAATGGCGATTAAACAAAAGCTGCATGTTAGCTCTCGCCATATTGATATCTTGTCTGAGGAGGCTACGATTTAAATGGACGTTACTGAGTTAGAGGAACAGCTTGAAACCAGTGAACAATCTGTGCTGGAGAGTGTTGATCTCATATCAAATAGTCAACAGTTTTTGATGTTCAAACTTGGAAAAGAAGGTTATGCCGTTGATATTTTGTGTGTTGAAGAAATTCGCCGCTGGGAGCAGCCAACAAAAATCCCTAATGCGCCCGAATATATCAAAGGGGTGATCAATATTCGTGGTCTGATAGTACCCATTATTGATTTTAGACTGAAGTTTACTATCG
>CAZUHQ010000034.1:0-31859 GCA_964620605.1 uncultured Thalassotalea sp. | reverse complement strand
GTTGGCACCAGTTAAGCAAGCTATATAGCAAAGAAACGATAGAACAAATAACCACACACATCAAACCGCTAAAAACACATCTAACTTATCTACTATTTTCTAAACATCACCCTCAGGGTAAATATTTGCAACAACAGTTTAATAAAGGATTTGCTAAATTAAAACAGCTACATTCGATGAGTGATTATATTCCAGACACAAAAAATATCCCCTGGCCAAGTGACTCTGACAATAAGTAGCCATTTAAACCATTAATAACTATCAGTTAGTAATTGCTTTAACTCTATCAGGTAAGACTCATAATTTTGCCACTGCTCAATCCCCAAACGATTAATAGGCTGCCTGACTTGCTCAGAACTTGCGGTGCGTACCGCGCGTTTAGTGTTATAAAACTCAAAGCAATTACTTTCAAGCGGCAAGCCCAAATAATCAAAAATTTTTGCTATCTGCTGCTCAGGTTCAGCCACTAATTTTTCATAGCTAACCGTTAATATTTCATGAGGGTAAACCTGATGCCAATGATTCATTAACGCTAAATAGTCTTGATAATAAGCAGCAATATCAGCAAAGGAGTAACTAAACTCCTGCCCTTCGGCAAACAGCTGTTTAAAGACGCTAAAACAGCAGGAAATCGGCTCTCGACGGGTATCGATTATTTTGGCATTCGGTAATATTGATTTGATCAGCCCAATATGCCGAAAGTTATTCGGCATTTTATCGATAAAATACGGCGCCTCTTCTCGATACACTTGAGTTTCTTCAATGTAACGTGCACCAAAGTTGGCTAATTCCTCTGCTGAGAGCTGCGATAGTATTTTAGGATAACGGGCTTCGCTGTCTTTATATTTACGGCCATTTAATTCCTGAACATAGGATAAAATATGAGGTAATTCCAAGGTACCATCTATCTGTGAATGCGACGATAAGATTTGCTCAATCAAGGTAGAGCCGGTACGCGGCAGGCCTAAGATGAAAATAGGATCTGTTGCCTGATGCCCAGATTTTTTCAGCTTTTGGCCACACTGCTGAGTAAAGAATACTTGTTGCAGCTCAAAATTATGACTCATCACCTTGGCATCATAATTCACTAACTGGCGTTTAATGGCATTGCCTTGCTGGTAATGTTCAAAAGATTGTTGATAATCTTTTAGCGTTTCAAACGCTTTTCCTAAGGCAAAATGCCAATGCACCTTATCATCAGCAGTTACGGTATTTTGCTTAACCAGCGCTTGCATTTGTTCAATTAAAACGGGGTCAAAACGATAGGTTTTTAAATTTGCTAGGCTCCAGTAGGCATCCGCTAAACTTTTATCTTTGTCAATCGCCGTCAAGTAGCTGCTAACCGCCTTGTCCTGCTGACCAATCGTTTTATAGGTATGTCCCATTAACAGCGGCACCACTGGATTGTTCGCATCTTTGGTTAATAACAACTGATAACGATTAAGCGCACTATCAAATTTGCCGATCGCCGCTTCCTGGTTGGCTAAGGTCAGCAAACTGGTAAAGTCTTTCGGCAAAGCATCATATAACGCCAGCGCTGTTTGATATGCCAGTTCAAACTTTTGTCGCCGATGGAGCACATTAATGTAATCAAACTGCACCCAGCGATTATCTGGCGCGAGCTGATGGCAGGTTTGCAGTAAAAATTCAGCATCATCCAGCACATTATGCCGTTCGGCAATTTTCGCCAGTAAGCGCATCGCTTCAATATTTTTTGGCTGTTGCAGTAAAAAATGCCGACATAACTTTTCCGCTTTATCGAGTTTATCTTCAGCAATAAAGCTGCTGACGCTTAACAGCGCTTTCGGTAAACTCGATAAATACTCCAGATTATTAATTGCTGTTAATTGCTGTTCAGCATCCTGACTTAGCTCTTTTATTGCCTGCCAGCAGGCAAACAGTGACGGATTAAACCTAACCGCGCGAAGATAATTTTCCAGCGCTTTGGGTTCATCATTTAGCGCGCGATATACATGCCCTAACTCTTGATACGCCCTACCATAATGCGGCCTCAATGAGGTTAATCTTTCTAAATAAGATTTTGCATTATTAAAATCAGTGAGATAACGACAGCTCACTGCCGCCAGATATAATGCTTCGGTATTTTCTGCCTCAACCGCTAATAATTGCTCGGCAAAGGTTAACGCAACCTTAAATCGTCCCTGCTGGACATGCTGCTGAATGGTGGTAATGTTGGGTATATGCATAGACAATTAAAAAGTCCCGCTGAGCGGGACTTAAACTTGATGAAATTGATTAATAATAACTATAACTAAATGATAAACCAATGGTTCGCGGCCGATTGGTAGTAACCCGTGGAATATCATCCTGATTGTTAATAAACAATTCAGCGCGCTTATCCGTTAAATTATCAATATAAAGTTTCGCCGACCAACTGTCTTTCTCTACGCCAATTGACGCATTAAGCAAGCTGTAACTGTCCTGTTTTTGACGTTCGCTGGCAACTATTGAGCTATAAGAGCTACCGGCGTATTGCGCCGCTAACTGCCAGTTCGCATAAAAATCGCCAATTTCCCAGTCATAACGAGCACGCAGGTTACCTTGAAACTCTGGCGTTAACGGTAAGCTACTACCGATAGGCGCCATTTCAATCACTTCTGCCTTTAATGCCGTCAGCTCGGTTTCGTTATAGGAAAACGCACCATATAAGGTTAAGTTATCGGTTGCCTGCCAGGTGATATCCCCTTCAAAACCTTTGATCTCTGAATCTGCGGCATTTTCAATAAAGGTCAAAATGGAAACATTTACCGGATCAAAACGCGAAACCTGCATGCTATCCCATTCAATAAAATAGACATTACCATTAAAGCGTAATGAATTATCCAGTAACATCGCCTTCCAGCCAAACTCATAGTTAGTAACATCATCGGTATCATAAGTTACTTCTACATCAGGAAATTCAGGGTTTGCCGATGGAATACCACCACCGCGGTTAAAGCCGCCTGGTCTAAAACCTTCTGAATAGGTAGCATAAAGTAAGATATCATCGGTTGCCTGGTAGCTAAGGTTCACTTTAGTGATAACATCATCAATCTTAAGTGGATCTTTTGAATGGCCACCGGACGCGTCGTAATCGCGGCCGCTATCGCCATCAACACCAGTTTGGGCAAAATTTGATGAACCAGTAAAGTCAGATTCAATCTCATACCAGCGCAGTCCACCGGTTATGGTTAACTGTTCGGTCAAATCATAAGAAAGCTCACCAAATACCGCGACTTGTTCTTCGGTGCGGGTAATATCATTGAAAAACGCAACACCGGATGGGCGGGCATTAGGATTGATATTATTGGCGGTTGAAATAGGCGCATTAAGCACAAAACCTAACTCAGGCGTTGCAACATAAACAAAATCATCCAGGGTTTTAATTTCAAAGTCATCGTAGAATACACCGCCGATAAAGCGCAGTTTTTCATTGGCATCGGTTGCCACACGAAATTCATGAGTAATACGTTCTTGCTCCTGCTGACCTTTAAAGCCTTTAGTTGGGTCTAAACATTCACGGTAGCTGACTTGTTCAGACGCATAACTACAGGTATACCAGGGAATAAAACCACCACTGTTGTTATAGCCGGTATAGTCAATTGATTGCTCTACTTCCCTATCTAAAAATGCGCCGGTATAAACAATTTCCAATTCATCGATAAAACCTTTTACCGTCCATGACGTTTGACCAAATTCATCACGTAATTTATCTGGGAAATAACGCTGAACTTCTAACTCACCCAGTTCAGGATCATAATCAAATACTCCATCAGCCCCTAACTCTTGTTGGGTATGCTGAACTAACAATTCCCAACTTTCATTAATCTCATATTTAATGCCAAAACGGCCGCCAGTATAAAAGCTGTCGTTAAAGTCTTTTTCCACTAAATCTGTATTATTCGCTACATGGTAAACCGTATCCGTAGGTAAGCCTTTCACGCTGTCGGCAACATTAGTATTAATGCTTGGGTCTAAGGTAAATTCACCGTAAACATTATCGATATAGCCACCTTTATGCACGCTGTACATTGCCGCTCGAAAAGCTAAATCATCTGCAATAGGTAAATTAATGTAGGCTTCAACGTTGTTACTCATTTCACCGGATTTTGTCGATGCAAGGCCTGTAGTAAAACCTGCTTCAAAACTGGTTAAATCAGGCTTTTTAGTAATATAGCGTACAGTCCCTGCCTGAGAGCTGGCACCAAATAAGGTACCTTGTGGCCCAGGCAATACTTCGATGCGTTCAAGATCTGTCGCATAAACGTCCAGGTTACGCCCTGGCGCGGTTACCGGCTGTTCATCTATATATAAAGCAACGTTCGGGCTGGTACCCTGCGCGCCAGAAAGCATTACGGTAATAGGCTGGATAGCCATGCCACGAATAAAGACATCAGCCTGCCCCGGCCCTCGGCCACCCACAGTAACATTTGGCATATAACGAACAAATTCGTCAAAGTTACCGATATTATTATCTTTTAGATCTTCATCACTCATCGCCTGTACGGCAACGGGAGTTGATTGAATGTTTTGTGTTCGTTTGGTGGCAGTTACTTCGATAACTTCTAGTTCTTTGTTATCAGCAACAGCAGATAAAGAGGTGGATAATCCAAGAGCGGAAAGTACGGCACAGGTAATGGCCTTGCGTTGAAACATAGTTCTCCCATTGAACGGTTTGTTTATTTGTTACCAAATTATTTTAACTCTAATCAATATTATTAATCACATCTAAAAAGATAGATTAAAGTCAATTAGTTTGTATTATAACATTCAAGCCAAATCTAACCACCCTTAAACCACTAAAAATAAAGAGCGCCCGCTTCCTTTCACTCCAGGATTAACGATATAATAATATGAACTCTAATTTTTAGATGTATGAATTTTTAATGAAAAAAATTAACGCTACAATTAATCCTTCCGTGTTTTTTAGCTCAAGTCTGGTGATATTATCTTTGTTAATCGTTTCTGTTTATGCGCCACAAACAATCAATAAAATATTTTCCAGCGCACAAGCTAGCATTACCACCAATGGCAGCTGGTTTTACGTATTAACTGTCGGCATTGTTCTCGGCTTTGTAATTTATTTGAGTCTATCGAGATTCGGCTCGATTAAGCTCGGGCCAGATCACGCAACACCTGACTACAAACTCTCTACCTGGATTTCGATGTTGTTTGCTGCGGGCATGGGCATAGGGTTAATGTTCTTCGGCGTTGCCGAGCCCATCATGCATTATTTATCGCCGCCAACCGCCGCTCAAGGATCACTGGAAGCCATCAAAGAAGCGATGAAGATCACCTTTTTCCATTGGGGTCTACATGCCTGGGCAATTTACGCGATAGTAGCGTTAATTCTGGCGTATTTTTGCTATCGCCATCAATTACCACTGACGCTACGCTCGGCGCTACACCCGATTATCGGGGATCGTATTTACGGTTGGCCTGGCCACCTGGTGGATATTTTTGCCGTGGTCGGTACGGTTTTTGGGGTCGCCACTTCTCTTGGTTTAGGTGCAACTCAGGTCAACGCCGGTCTGAACTATCTATTTGCTATCGATATCAGCCAAACCAACCAGTTAATGATCATGTTGGTGATCACCGCATTCGCCTCAATTTCTGTAGCAACAGGTCTGGACAAAGGAATAAAAATCCTTTCAGAAATCAATATGTTGCTAGCTATAGCGCTATTGATTTTCATCTTCTTATTAGGGCCAACGGTATTTTTATTAAAAGCTTATGTGCAAAATATTGGTGGCTATTTATCTGATATCGTCTCTAATACCTTTAATTTGTTTGCCTATGAAAAGAAAGACTGGATCGGCGGCTGGACCATTTTCTATTGGGGTTGGTGGCTGGCCTGGGCACCGTTTGTTGGGTTATTCATTGCACGTATCTCAAAAGGTAGAACGATTCGTGAGTTTGTCTTCGGTGTGATGATAGTACCAACCGCCTTTACCCTGCTTTGGATGACAATCTTTGGTAACGCCGCCATTTACCAAGTAGTTGAGCTAGGTATTGATAACCTCGCCACTATGATCAACGAAAATTCAGCCGTCGGTTTATTCGTATTTCTAGAGAACTTTCCCTGGTCAACTGCCTTAACCGCATTGTCGCTGATGATGATCGTTATCTTCTTTGTTACCTCTTGTGACTCGGGTGCCATGGTGATCGATATGTTATGTTCCAATGGCCGCAACGATACTCCACTGTGGCAACGACTGTTCTGGGCAGTCTGTGTTGGTATTGTGGCTGCAGTGCTGACCTTAGTTGGCGGCCTAAACGCGCTGCAAACCATGACCATTGCCAGCGCATTACCTTTTTCGTTCATACTGCTACTTGCCTGTTTTGGTTTAATGAAGGCACTGCAAATAGAGTCAGCAAAAAGAGACAGCCTGCAAATTAATGCCGTACCAACCAACTATTATGATGATGCAGATAACTGGCAGGAAAAACTCAATAATATTCTCGCTACACCAAATAAAAAGAATGTTGATGTCTTTATCAAAACCCGAGTGAAAAAATCATTCGAGAAGGTGAAAACGCACTTTGAAGATAATGATATTGATGCCGAAATTTCAGCAATTAACGGCGGATTAGTGTTAACCGTGTTTCATGGTGACGAGCACGACTTTATCTACGGCGTCCATAAAAAAGAGCACAGCCAACCTGATTTCAATAACCTAGAAAATAATGAAAACGAAAGCTATTACCGGGCAGAAGTGCATTTATCTGAAGGTGGGCAAGATTACGATATTATGGATTGGTCAGAAACCGCTGTGATCAACGATATTATTGACCAATACCAAAAACATATGCACTTTCTACATTTATTAAGAGAGTAATATTTTTATTGCTCTTCTTACTATTCTTTTTGCTGAGCAGCACTTACTTGCATGGAATCTAATTCCAGTACGGGTGCCGCGTCCAATTCATTAGCATCCATCATGGTCGCAATACGCTGCATCGATGACAATAAGAGAGATTGTTCCCAATCCGCCAGGCTACAAAATTGGCTAATAAAATGCTCCTGCAATAATTGTGGCGCATCGATTAACGAATTTCTTCCCTGCTCTGATAAAAACAGGCCGACCCGGCGCTTATCTTCCGAGCTTCTTACCCGTTCAATCAAACCGCGACTTTCCAGGCGATCTAAGATATTGGTGACAGTTGCGGCACTTAAATTAATCTGTTTTGCTACCTGACTGGCTGTCACGCCTTTAATGCGCGCGATTTCCTGTAGGATCAACAACTGAGGGCTCGTTAACCCCGACGATTTATTCAGTTGCTTAGAGTGTAAGTCGATAGCTCGGATCACTTTACGGATCGACACTAACAATTCTTCGTATTTTTCCATTTAGTTCATTTTATTTATTGCTAATTCGCACTAGTTTAACATTAAACTTGCAAGACGAAACATAGATAAGTGAAACTTGGCAAAACCTTAACTGATACCGTGTAAAAATTAACGCTCTCGCCATTGACGAGCCTGTTGAATTGCCTGCGCTAACAATGGCCAATTGAGCAAACTTTGTTGATATTGACCGGCCTTGCCGGATAACTCTACACCATAGTTTTGTAATCTAAACGCTAAAATCGCATAAAATGCATCAACCGCACCTGCACCAGTAAACATAAAAGGCAGCTCGGCTTGGCTAAATATTTGTTCAACTCGCTGTAATTCGCTTTTTATTTCTTCCGAGCTATCGTTCAATGGCGCGACTTTATCCAAGGTAAAGGGGCACAGAGTTCTTAACGCACCAAAACCTGAATGCATTTCGCAAGACAAACTTCTGGCGACCGCTCGCTCAATACTCTCTTGTGGGTAAAGCGCACCCGCTTCGAGTTCATTAAAATATTCTACAATTGCCAAAGAATCATTAATCACAACGTCATCAATAATCAAGGCAGGCACTAACCCGGTTGGCGAATGCGCCAGTAACTGCTGCTTATAATCTTTAGCACTTAAGTCAATAACTTTTTGCTCAACTTTAATACCAGCCAACTTAGCACATATCCAGACTCTTAATGACCAGGTTGAATCTGTGCCGACGATTAATTTCACGCTCTATTCCCTGTTATCAACTAATTAATGGTTAAATTATCCAGCAATACTTCCACCGGATGCCTAGTGGCAAGCTTGCCTAAACGCTTGGTTTGCGAACGGCATGAATAACCAGTCACTACCAGTTGATCTTCATCCAGCCCTTGCAATTTCGGCTCCCAGCTCAGCTGATATAGTCCTTTCGAATTTTCAAGGTTCGATTTTTCATGGCCATAAGTGCCGGCCATGCCGCAACACCCTACTGACACGCTTTCAAGCGTTAAACCAAAGAAATCAAAAATATCCTGCCACTGCTTTTCGCTGCCTGCCAGTGCAGTTTTTTCGGTGCAATGGGCAAACAACTTATACACGGTATTATTATCAAGCACTTTTTGATGATTTTTTAGTTTCTGATGTTCGATCACCGATAACAACCATTCATGTGCCAGCAGTACACTAAAGTCACCACGCTGTTCTTTTAAGATTTGCTTATATTCATCGCGATAACAAAGCGCGAGTGACGCATCCATACCTATCATCGGAATTGCCAGTTGTTGTAACTGGTTTAAAAATTCTGCGGTGTTTTTAGCTGTGTTAGCAAAGCGTTTTAAAAATCCTTTAACATGTTGCGGCTTGCCGTTTGGCTTAAACGGCAGTAATACTGGCTTAAAACCAAGCTTAGCGATTAATAACATCATGTTTTCCACCACAGTGGCATCATAAAATGAAGTAAAGGGATCTTGGACGATAAAGACATAATCCTGACGCTGCTCGACCGACATCTGCTGAAATCTAGCTAATTCAAACGGCTCAAAGCCATGTTGATTAACCCGAGTTTTCAGTGTTGGCACAGATAACATCGGGGTATCAACATAACCAATACTGGCTTTTGACGCCTTGTCGTAAAGCTTGCTTGATAGCACGCTGTTCACCAGTTTTGGCGCTTTTGCCATTAACGGGGTGAGTGTTTCAACATTGGCGACCAAATGATCTTTTAACGGCCGAAAATATTTTGAATGATAAAGGTTAACAAAGCGGGCGCGAAAGTCCGGGACATCGACTTTAATCGGACACTGACTGGCACAGGCTTTACAGGCCAAACAGCCGGACATAGCTTCCATTACTTCATGAGAAAAATCATCTTTATTGGCTTTACTGAGCTTATTTTTTACTTTATCAAGCAGTTGTTTGACCGACCAGCCACTAACCTGCTGTTCAAGCGCCAAAACATCAACGCCTTTATTTTCTAATAACCTTAACCATTCACGCATTAAACCAGCGCGGCCTTTGGGCGAATGTCGACGATCGCGAGTGATCTTACTCGACGGACACATAGGACTGGCAGCGTCATAGTTAAAACACAGACCATTGCCGTTACATTCCATTGCCGAACTAAATGATTCTTTCACCTGAATTGGGATCTGCCGATCAAAGGTACCGCGTTTAACACCGTCGACCGACACTAAAGACTCATTGGAATCAATTGGGGTACAGATTTTGCCAGGATTCATTTTATTAAGCGGGTCAAAAGCTGTTTTTATTTTTCGAAGCTCAGTAAACAACTCTTCACCGAAAAATTCAGGCCCATATTCACTGCGATAACCTTTACCATGTTCGCCCCACATCAAACCGCCATATTTTGCGGTTAATGCCACGACCTTGTCAGAAATTTCCCGCATGATTTTTTCCTGCTCAGGGTCGCACATATCAAGCGCAGGACGAACATGTAGCACGCCTGCATCAACATGACCGAACATGCCATAATGCAGCTGATAACTATCAAGCAAATCTCTAAATTCCACAATAAAGTCTGCCAGGTTTTCCGGTGGCACTGCAGTATCTTCTGCAAAGGCCAACGGTTTTTGACTACCTTCTGTATTGCCCAGCAAACCAACCGCTTTTTTACGCATCGCATAAAGCTTGTAAATGCTGGCAAGATCGGATGTCACCTGATAACCAATTACCCCGGTTTCTGCCGCTATATCTTTATCAAGTTGCGCAGTTAATTTTGCCACTTCTTCGGCCAATACCTGTGGCGATTCCCCGTTATATTCAACGATATTAATGCCATCCATCACCTTATTGTCAACTTCGGTGAGCAAATCACTGACCGAGTGCCAGATAATATCCTGCTTGGCGAGATTTAATACTTTAGAGTCAACCGTTTCCACTGAAGTCGCATTAGCAGCCACTAAGGTTGGCGAATGTCGCAGCGCAGAGTCAAAGCTGTCGTACTTGATATTGATCAGGGTTTTTGCTTTAGAAATCGGGGTTAAATTAAGTTTTGCTTCACAAACAAAGGCCAGCGAGCCTTCAGATCCTGTGATCAAACGGCTTAAGTCGATGGTTTGCAAATCATCGCTAACCGCATGCTCAAGATCATAACCGGTCAAAAAACGATTCAACCGTGGAAACTTCGCTAAAACCTGTTCGCGCTTATCAATACTGGTCGCCATGACCTGTTTTAAAATATTGCCTAAACTATTATCCTGCTCAGCTAAACGCTTAGCTTCGTCAAGAGCCAACGGACTGGTGACTAACAACTCACCATTTGCAAGCACTGATTCTAATGCCAAAACATGGTCAGAAGTTTTACCGTAAACTAATGATCCCTGCCCGGAAGCATCAGTGTTAATCATGCCACCAATGGTGGCACGGTTACTGGTAGATAAATCAGGTGAAAAGAAATATCCATAGGGACGCAAGTAATCATTAAGCTGATCTTTAACGACACCTGCTTCAACCCGTACCCAGTTTTCTTCAACATTAATTGCCAAAATACGATTCATGTATTTTGACATATCCACTACCACGCCAGGTGTTAAACTTTGTCCGTTAGTGCCGGTACCACCACCACGGGCGCTAAATTTGATTTCCTGATACTTTACCTGATTGGCTAATGCCGTGATCACCTGAACATCTTGTTTTGAGCGCGGATGCAGTACTAATTGCGGCAATTGCTGATAAATACTGTTGTCGGTAGCAACCGCTAAACGCGCACTGTATTGCGAACTGATGTCACCGGTAAAGTGTTGCTTTGCCAGTTCTTTGGCAAATTCTTGATAAAGCGGAGCAATAAGTTCTTGAGCATCTAACCTGGGTAACATAACAGCAAAATAACGGGCAATTTAAAATTGCCCGCAGTATATCACCGCTATCGACGAAATTTTAGCGTTAACATCACTATCATTAAGAACTTTTTACGCTAACCATCAACAGTTAAGTTGCTAAATAGCCCCAGCAATAACACAAGTGTCACTTGCTATTGCCCACTATATTCAGATTGAATTAAGCCAAAGCACTTTAAATCGTGAAACTGATTTTTCCAATAGCCGCACTGGCGACGAATTCCTTCTGCTTGAAAGCCGACTTTCGACAAAACAGCTTCTGATGCGAGATTTCCGGGAACCGTATCGCCTTGAATTCGATTTAACTTGCCGCAAGGCAGCACACCTGAAAATGCAGCTTGCACAATTGAATGAACAGCTTCAGTTGTATAGCCCTTTCCCCAGTATTTAGGTAATAAATCATAACCAATCACTGCGCTTTTCATCTTAAGATTCCAGCTATTAAACCCACAGGTACCAATCAGTTCATTTGATTGTTTTAGCCGGATAGCCCAACGAATACCTGATTTTTCTTCAAAACGCGTTTGAAAAAATTCGATTAGCTTTGTTGCTTGAACTAAGTTATTAAACGCCTCAAGATCATAGTATTTAATCACTGCCTGATCGGAAAATAATTCAAAAATTCCCTGATCATCATTATTTACTAACTTGATTAGTTTGAGTCTGGGAGTTTCTAATGCTGGAAACTGCATTTGCATCCTTATTTTATCCTTCATTACTAATCAACCATTACTCAGCAAAAATTGCTCTTGCTATGATCCATCTTTGTTATTTCATCAGGCGATCAATAAACTCGTTTAATTCTGTCATAGTTCGGATCACATATAGCGACTTATTAACTGATAAGTCTTCTAATTTTTGTAAGAAACCGTTATTCCAAAACTTTGGACATAACCTTAATATTTTGTAACTTTCCAGCGTACCTTTAAATACGGAACTACCATCCGGCCAGCCTTCGGGCTTAACAAATAAGCTTTTTAGTAATCGCTTGGTTACCAGCCAATAACTAACTGGATAAGGTAAATCGATATAGATCAAGGTATCTGCCGCTTCCAGTCGCTGGTAAAAAGACGTAATTGGCCCAAAACCGTCAAGTAGCCAACGCTCAGAATGCAAGATATCGTTATGCGCATTATCAAAAACTTCACGCTTGTTTAACTCTCCATTTTTTTGATAAACGATAGAGTCTAATTGATACAAAGGTATACCGCCAGATTTTTGCTCAGTCTAGATTTACCACTTCCCGGTTTGCCAAATACTGCAACTTTTTTCATCTTGCCTCCATTGGTGAATATTCCCTATTGAGGCGGTAATAAAAAACCCGCCTAAATAGGCGGGTTTAATAATTTTAATTAATATTAAGCAACCCACCATTCCTATGGAATAGTGATAATACAAATAGCCTGTTGCTTAAATATTGTTTTCATTCACTTATCCTGAGAGATCTGCACATTAATGTCAATAATGTTATTGAACTTAACGCATTCCAACAAAGTAAAGCTATGACAATTTATCACTTAGTTAGCGCCTGCCATTGTTCAATCGCCTCCGAATTACCGTTTTTTGCTTTAATATATAGATTCAATAGCCGAATTTCATGACACTGTTTCTCTTCAACCGGCTCGGCCAGCACTTCGATTAATTGAATGCCTTTACTGCGCAAACTTTGCTTAAACACTACTTTAAATTCTGCCACGGTTGCACAACGATGGGATTGCCCCTGATAACCTTTAATCACACTATGAACATCAAATGTCTGATCGTTACAATGGTATATAGCTGAGTCTCCACTTTTTCCTAAATGAAAAACATTGTTGCGCATATAAATAATGGTGACGTCGGTTTGATCTTTTAAAAAGTGGATCAGTTCATTGAGTTGAAAATGAAAGCCGCCATCGCCAACTATCACTAACGCTCTGTCTTGAGAGCCATTGTCTTTGATACGCTGCGCAACCACGCGGGCATAGGGTAATGCCGTGCCCATAGCGCCATACCAGGGGTTAGTTAACCAGCCTCTGCCAACGCTGCTTTGGCGTACCTTCAATCCATAACTGGTAAAATAAGAATTACCCACTTCCGGTAAATAAACATAAGGGGTTGGATCCTCTGCCTGTAATTCATTTAATACCGCTGCCAGATTATTAAAATCAATAGCACTATCGTCAGCAGGTTTATCAGCAAGCTCTATTGGCGACTCAAGCGCTACTGCCTGTTGATGTTGCTCAGCCAAGTTAAACGAAAATCTGGGGATATCCGCATCGATTAATTCATAGAACACTTCAATAATGTCGCGCTCCAGTACAGTACCGCCTTTTAGCAAGGTTTTATTGGTCATTTTTTCTATTTTATGAGTACCGGTACCAAACGCAGTATTAGTGTCTTGCGGATAAATACTCGAGGCGATATCCAGCACATAATCGACTTGTTGCTCTATATACTTAGCACCTGCGGTTTGGCTAAACACACCATTATATGACCCTAATGACAAGGGATGGTATTCATCAAAAACTCCCTTAGCAAACCAGCTGGTGGCAAAAGGAATATTAAATTTTTCGGCAAACTTTATGATCAGTGATTTAAGCTGATGATTGTGTTTTAGCTTGTCGCCTAAATACAGTAATGGCGCCTGAGCTTGGCTAAGCTTAGTGATGATTTTATCTGAAATTAACCGGCTGCCACACAGCACATTGTTACCCCAGGCAATGTTATCGACCGATTCTGGCAATTTAAGTAATTGCGTTTTCGCAAACACCAGATCACGCGGTATTTCAATAAATACCGGTTGCTTGGTTTTATAAGCTTGCGCCACCAGGTGATAAAAACGGTTACCGGCTACATTCGGCTGGCCGCTTGCTCTATCCCCCTGCAAGCGCTCAACTTTCATTCCTAACGCGGCAAAGGCATTTAATGCACTGTCATACTCTGTTTTCCACGAGGCATTTGAATGCACGGTATGATGAATCGCCTGCTGATAAACTTCAGACTCCCCTGGTGCACCTGAAATAAAGACCACAGGTAACCTTTCTGTAATCGCCAGTGCCGCTGCACTAACACAAGGTAAACTGCCAACCGTATAAGTAGTTAAACAAAATCCTAAGCCATCGATTTCAGCCTGCGCACAGGCTGAAAAACCGGCATGCATCTCATTACTCGATGGATAAACAGTTAATCTTTGATCAAATGCGGTAATTAAATTTGCTGCGAAATCACCACCCACACCATACAGTTTGTTTGCGCCAAAAAACTGAATAATATCGACCATCACGCTGCCTAAGGTTGGCAGACTATCGTTATATTCTGTACCTAAATTTAATTCGTAAGAAGTTGTCATTATGCTATCCAATCAAGAACCTTGGCAGCACGATAAAGCTAATTACGATCACATGATGTGATCAAGATCATGTTTTTATCGGCAAAAATTAGATTAGCAAAAGTTTGGCGTCAGCGAATATTTACAGCAAATGTAAATGCTATTAAATTTAATCAATACTGTCACACCTATGCGTCCTGCATCAGTAACATCCCCTTCATCCTGAACATAAAAAAGGCTCAGGACAAATTTGCACTGAGCCTTAGTTGTTTTTGTTTTATTTAGCGAACGTCAGCTAGGCTTTATATTGTTCAGCTAAATACAACCAGGTGGGTAATACGGTATCCGGATTTAACGAGACACTATCAATACCCTGCTCCACTAACCAGGCGGCAAAGTCTGCATGATCAGATGGTCCTTGACCACAGATACCAACATACTTACCGCGCGCTTTACAGGCCTTAATCGCCATTGATAATAGTGCTTTAATTGCCGGATTACGTTCATCAAACAAATGGGCAATTAAACCTGAGTCTCGATCCAGACCAAGGGTTAACTGAGTTAAATCATTTGAACCGATAGAAAAACCATCAAAATGATCCAGGAACTGATCCGCGAGCAAGGCATTTGACGGCAATTCACACATCATAATAACGCGCAAACCGTTTTCACCGCGTTTAAGGCCATGCTCGGCTAAAATCTCGATCACCGCTTCTGCTTCTTCTAGCGTACGAACGAATGGGATCATCACTTCGACATTGGTTAAGCCCATGTCATTACGTACCCGTTTGATCGCTTCACACTCTAAGGCAAAACATTCTCTAAAATCTTGAGAAATATAACGCGAGGCACCACGGTAGCCGATCATCGGGTTTTCTTCGTCCGGCTCATACTCTTCACCGCCAACCAAGTTAGCATATTCGTTTGATTTAAAATCCGACATCCGCACGATAACTTTTTCCGGCGAATAAGCGGCGGCTAGAGTCGCAATACCTTCGGTCAGCTTGGCAATGTAAAATTCAACCGGGCTGCTATACCCCGCCATATAGTCATTAATTTCTTCTTTTAACTCATCCGACTGCAGATCATAGTTAAGTAACGCTTTTGGATGCACACCGATCATTTTGTTAATGATAAACTCCAAACGCGCTAAACCAATACCAGCGTGTGGCAATTTCGCAAAGGCAAATGCTCTGTCCGGGTTACCGACATTCATCATAATTTTTAACGGCAGTTTAGGCATATCGTCAATCGTCGAAGTGGTAACCTTGTACTCCAATAGCCCTTGATAGATATAGCCGGTATCACCTTCAGCACAGGAAACCGTGACTTGATCGCCAGTAGCAATTTTATCGGTGGCATTGCCGCATCCCACAACAGCAGGGATCCCCATTTCACGGGCAATGATCGCCGCATGGCAAGTTCTACCACCGCGGTTAGTGACGATTGCAGAAGCCTTTTTCATGATAGGTTCCCAATCTGGGTCTGTCATATCGGTAACCAGCACATCACCCGGCTGAATTTTATCCATTTCATCCAGTGACGCTAACACTTTCGCCTGGCCGCTACCGATTTTCTGACCGATTGAACGGCCTTCACAAATAACATCAGCAGTGCTTTGTAATTGAAACTGTTCCATAACATTACCGCTTTCACGGCTGCGTACCGTTTCAGGACGCGCTTGTACGATATAGAGCTTACCGTCTAAGCCGTCTTTCGCCCATTCGATATCCATCGGACGCTGATAATGTTTTTCGATGATCACTGCTTGTTTTGCTAACTGCTGCACTTCATCGTCGGTTAATGAAAACTGGCTGGATAATGACTCTTCAACATCTACTACTTCAACCTGCTTACCGTGTTCCTGCGAGTCGGTATAAACCATTTTAATCGCTTTAGAGCCGATATTTCTGCGCACTACCGCAGGTTTACCGTTAGCCAATGTTGGTTTATGAACATAAAATTCATCCGGGTTGACCGCACCTTGTACCACCATCTCACCCAGGCCATAGCTTGAGGTGATAAAGACTACATCTTCAAAGCCAGATTCTGTATCGATAGAGAACATCACCCCAGATGATGCGATGTCACTGCGTACCATGCGCTGAATACCGGCAGATAACGCAACACCACGATGGTCATAGCCCTGATGTACCCGATAAGAAATTGCTCTGTCATTAAATAGTGAAGCAAATACGTGTTTGATCGCCACCATCACAGCGTCAAAACCACGAACGTTCAAAAACGTTTCCTGCTGACCGGCAAATGAGGCATCTGGCATATCTTCAGCGGTTGCCGATGAGCGAACGGCAAATGAAGCATCCTGTGAAAACTCACCAGCTAATTGTTGATAGGCTTGCTCGATATCTTGCTGCATCTGTGGCAGAAAAGGCGTATCGATAATCCACTGACGAATAGTGTTACCGCATTCTGCCAGCGCATTAACATCGCTGACATCTAAACCATCAAGCAGCTGATAAATTTTGTCATTTAAACCACTTTGTTCTAAAAATTCATTAAAAGCGAATGAAGTAGTAGCAAAACCACCCGGCACCTGCACGCCAACATTGGCCAGGTTTGAAATCATCTCCCCTAATGAGGCATTCTTACCGCCGACCCGGTCAACATCACTCATTGCTAATTCTTCATACCAAAGTACGTTTTCTTGCACGACAAAATCTCCAATATAGGACAAAAGTTAAGTATAGTTCATACTAATTAGATGAATTATCTATGTAAAAAAATTAACGAAATAATTCATCTAATTAGTATCATTGTCTTGTCGCGGTGAACATTTTACACTGCTCCCGCAACAAACTAAAAGACATTTAGAAAGTTTTCATATTAATTTTCATTCTTTAATATAAGTAACTTACGAATTTTAAAATATAAAGGAACCGTTAATGCGCACCGCATTTTATATTTCAGATGGCACCGCCATCACCTCAGAAGTTTTTGGTCATGCGCTATTGTCATTGTTTCCGGTCGAATTTAATCACGACACCATCTCTTTTGTTGAAACAAGAGAAAAAGCCAATGAAACCCGCGACAAAATCAATCGTGCTGCCAAACGAAATGGTGAAAAGCCATTAGTATTTCATACTTTTGTTAACCCGGAAATCAGGGAAATTATCGACAGTAGCGACGCCATTATTTATAACTTTCTCGAACATTTTGTCTCACCGCTAGAGCAGCAATTAGGTATCAGTGCCAAACCGAAAGCGCACCGCACCCATAGCATCCATGAAAATAGTTACGATTACCGAATCGATGCGGTTAATTACTCGCTAGCGAATGATGACGGCTCGAATATTTCCAATTATGAGCACGCAGATGTTATTTTAGTTGGCGTATCGCGTTCAGGAAAAACTCCGACTTCGCTTTATCTCGCCCTGCAATACGGCATAAAAGCGGCGAATTATCCTTTTACTGACGATGATATGGACGATCTTAAATTGCCGGATTTTTTAAAACCTCATAAGAAAAAAATCTTCGGCCTGACCATAGATGCTCATCGATTAATGGATATTCGTGATGGCCGAATGGCAAACAGTAAGTATTCATCCGCAAGACAATGTCGAATGGAAGTCAGGGAAGTAGAAAAGCTTTATAAAAAAGAAAAAATTCCGTTTTTAAACACCACTAAGCTCTCTGTTGAAGAGATCACGGCGAAAATTTTGAATGAAACCGGACTGCAAAGATATAAATACTGATCTGAGATAACTAATTCCAATATTTCACGGTAAATCAGTTCACAAAAGTCGTGATTTTCTGTATGTTAGCGCGATAGATTTGAGTTGCTGCACTAAAATAAGTGCAGTTCGAAGAAAGTTGGCTACATGACCATCAAAACAGATGAATTTAGAACGACACTAATTGAGAACTTAGTGTCGCCTGCAGAGCTTGCAGAACAAATCCCCTTATCAGACCACGCGGCTGAATTTATTATTCAAAGCCGCAAAGAAATTGAAGCCATTATTAACGGGGAAGATGATAGATTATTAGTCATTATCGGCCCTTGCTCAATTCATGACACCAAGGCGGCGATTGATTACGCCAAACAGCTAAAACAACTACACGATAAGTACCGTGATAATTTATTAATCGTGATGCGGGTTTATTTTGAAAAACCACGCACCACCGTTGGTTGGAAAGGCCTGATCAGTGATCCTGATCTGGATAGATCCTTCCACGTCGCTAAAGGACTGAATCTGGCAAGAAACCTGTTAATGGATATTAATAAGCTTGGTTTGCCGGCTGGCACTGAGTTTTTGGATATGGTTACCGGTCAGTATATTTCAGACTTAATCTGCTGGGGCGCCATTGGTGCTCGCACCACGGAAAGTCAGGTGCATCGCGAACTCGCCTCGGCGCTATCCTGCCCGGTCGGTTTTAAAAATGGTACTGACGGTAATATTCAAATCGCGGTCGATGCCATTAAAGCATCCAGCGTACCTCATGTGCTTTATTCACCGGATAAAAGCGGCCAGATGTGTATTTATCAGACCCATGGTAATCCACATGCCCATGTGATTTTACGCGGCGGAAAAACACCGAACTATTATCAAAAAGACATCAGCGAAACATTAACCAAATTACAGGCTAATGAAATTCATTCTGGCATCATGATAGATTGCAGTCACGGCAACAGCTTCAAAGATCATACTAAGCAGATAGATGTCGCACAAGATATTGCAACACAAATCGCTAACGGACAAACCAGCATCTCAGGGGTAATGATCGAAAGTTTTTTAGTTGAAGGCAAACAAAAAGTGCAGCCTAATCAACCATTAACCTACGGGCAAAGTATTACCGATGCCTGTGTTAATTTAACTGTCAGTGAGCAAATGCTGGAGTTATTAGCGAGCGCTGTCAAACAAAAACGCCAGTAGTTATTGTTTGACTTAACATGTTTTATCTAAGAGCAGCCAAGCTGCTCTTTTTAGTTGTTAAATATCATAATTGACTGATTCCAGTGGGCACTGTTATTTTACACAGCACCATAATAAATAACGGTCGATACGGATGACAACTAAACACGAATGGCGCAAACAGGAAAAATCCCTGTATCTGCCCAAAAACAAGCCAGAACTCATTGATGTACCGGCGATGAATTTTATTACTTTATCTGGCAAAGGTAATCCCAATTCCCCACTGTTTGCACAGCATATTGCCACTTTATATTCCGTTGCCTACGCGATCAAAATGACATTAAAGAAGGCAATGCCAGCACCGAAAAGCTATCAAGATTTTACTGTTTATCCACTGGAAGGTATTTGGGATATCAACGACCAAGCCAAACAAAATTTTACCGGCATTATCAATAAAGACGATCTGGTGTATCAAATAATGATCCGTCAGCCAGACTTTGTCAGTGAGCAATACTTCAAGCAAACAATTGAATACGTTAATAATAAAAAAACAAATTCGTTATTGGCACAAGTTAAATTGCAAACTATCACCGACGGTAAATGTGTACAGATGCTGCATTTAGGCAGGTTTGAAGACGAACCTGCGAGCTTTGCACAAATGGAAGCATTTGCTGATAATCAGGGAATTATTCGATTATCAAAAACTCACAGGGAAATTTACCTGTCAGATGCCAGAAAAGTTGTGCCTGAAAAGCTAAAAACCGTATTAAGGTTTAAGGTAAAATAATTAACGACAGTTATCGTCAGCAGCTAACTTATCAAGCTACAATAACTAACAAATAAAAAGATAAGACATTGATGTTATGAAACACCTTATCATTATCATCGCTATGGTGGTAACCAGCAGTTGTGCGCAGCACTATTCATTTTCCAGTAATATGGATAAAAAGAATTTTCATAATTACTTTTCTCCAGGAAAAGTAAAGATTTATCAAAATGAGCAAATGTTTACCCGCAAATATCACTATATAGGCGGTGTTGAAGGCGAGTCTTGCCAAACCAATGCGCACCACGAACCGGCAAACGAAATTACTGCTCGCACCAACGCCAGGCGCAATGCGTTCGAGCTCGGTGCTAACGCCATTATATTTACCGGTTGTACCTTAATTGATTCTGCAGCATCAGATAAGCAGTGCATTACCACCCGCGTTTGTTATGGCAAGGCGTATCAGCTTGAGCAAGAAAATGACAAATAGCAATAGCGACTTCCACTTTCACGCCATCGGGAAAGTATCCTCGCCTTACAGTGAAAAATTTGCCATTCCAAGGCAACCCGGACTGGTCAGCGCAGCGAAGGGCAAAATAACCCTAGTTGACAGCGCCAATAATCCCGAGTTAGTGCGCGGCTTGGAACAATTTAGCCATATCTGGGTATTGTTTATTTTCCATGGCACCGCTGAGCAGGGCTGGAAGCCGTTAGTGCGCCCGCCACGTTTAGGCGGCAATAAAAAACTTGGTGTGCTGGCAACCCGATCGACATTCAGACCGAATCCTGTCGGGATGTCAGTCGTCAAACTGGATAAAATCACTAATGATAATAAACAGGTAGCACTGCATATTTCCGGCCTGGATTTATTAGATGGCACGCCGGTTATCGATATTAAGCCTTATGTGCCTTACTCGGATGCATTAACGAATGTGAATGCCGGTTTTGCTAAAAGTGCCCCTGAGCAACTGTTAACTGTAACATTTACGCTGCAAGCTCAACAACAATTAACGAAACAGCAAGCTAACTTTCCGGAATTAGCGCAATTAATAACTCAAGTGTTAGCACAAGATCCGCGCCCGGCGTATAAGAAAAATGAGCGTGATACTAAAGAATATGGCATTCGCTTGTACCAACTAAATATAAAGTGGCGTCTGATTTGCGCAAGTAGCCTAGAAGTATTTGAGATAAATTAGCCACTGTTTTAGCGAGTCAAAGGTAAAAGGAAAATAACTATGCTGATACGACCGGCAATTGAACTGCCGCTACTCGCCGCTATCTGGGGTGGCTCATTTTTATTAATGAAAATCGGCGGTGGAGAATTTGGCCCAATATTAT
Source organism: uncultured Thalassotalea sp. (assembly GCA_964620605.1). Classification (GTDB taxonomy): domain Bacteria; phylum Pseudomonadota; class Gammaproteobacteria; order Enterobacterales; family Alteromonadaceae; genus Thalassotalea_E. Next base: position 10,408 of record CAZUHQ010000034.1, on the reverse strand, counting down.
TTATGGCGCTGCGCACCACTATCGCCTGTATTTTTTTGATGGTTTTACTTGCCAGCAAGCGACAGTTATCCAGTTTACTGAGCCATAAAAAGCACCTGTTTATTGTTGGTTTAATGAATACCGCCATTCCATTTGTGTTATTTGGCTGGGCAACTTTGACCTTGTCTGCTGGCAGCACTTCGGTACTCAATGCCACAGTGCCTATGTTTGGCGCTATCGTCGCTTTTTTCTGGCTAAAGGACAGATTAGCGTTCACCGGAGTTATCGGCTTAATTATTGGTTTTATTGGTGTTTATGTGCTGATGCTGGATAAGATCAACGCGCCAAATTCTCAGGTAATTTTACCAATGTTTGCCGTAATGTTAGCCGCACTATTTTATGGTATCGGCGCAAATTACACCAAAAAATATTTAACCGGGTTAAAACCTTTGACCCTGGCAACTGGTAGTCAGTTATCAGCAAGTTTGGTATTACTCCCCTTAAGTTTTATTTACCTGCCAAACACTTTGCCGAGCATGGCGGCAATCAATTCAGTAGTAGTACTAGGAATTGTCTGTACAGGCTTTGCCTATATTTTATTTTTTAGATTAATTGCTGAAATGGGTCCTACCAAAGCGATATCAGTTACTTATTTAATCCCAGCGTTTGGCCTGTTCTGGGGAGCAGTATTTCTTAATGAACAGATCACGGCCACTATGCTGATCGGCTGTGCTCTAATTCTACTAGGGGTTGCATTAACTACAGGGATGTTAGCAGTATTTAAACGCGCTGTCGTTAATAGCCAATAAGCCTGATTTGTCGCGCTTCACTACGCTGTGACGACCGACAAGCTCTGTTGTAGGTCTAAGTTTACTTCAACAAATTTATTGTTAAACGTCACTTCGTACTGAACATGGTACATCGTCACTCCTTTGCGTCCATGCAACCGTGACATACCCTATATCCATAGACATAAAAGCCGACATGATGTCGGCTTTACTATTTTAAAAACAGCTCACTAATTAGTGATGATGACCGCCTACGCCATGGGCATGACCGTGTTCAACTTCTTCATCAGTGGCATCACGCACATCAATCACTTCCAGATCAAAGGTTAATACCTTACCAGCTAATGGTGGGTTAATATCAACAGTGACCATAAAACGACCAGGTTTTAAAACTGTCACCTGACGAGCGCCCTGCTCAGTTTCAACAACTGCAGTCATTCCTGCTTGCCACTTGGCATTCTTACTTGGCAGGCCTTGTAAATGTTTCACCGGCACCCGTTGGGTCAAACCTTCTTTGTATTCACCATAGGCATCTTCTGGCTGTAGGGTCACAGAAAACTTATCACCAGCTTCTTTATCGGTTAATGCTTTTTCAACACCAACTAACATATTGTTATAGCCATGCAAGTAAGCAAGCGGCTCACCGCCAGTTGATGATTCCAATTCTTTACCCGCTTCATCTTTTAAGGTGTAGTGAAATTGCACCACTTTTTTATCTGTAATTTTCATTGTTTTTCCAAACTAATATTCGAGCAACATTCATTAGTGCGCGAGTGTAGCAAAAAGCATTGACTCACACTACGCCCAAAGTAACAAAATTACCACGCTGGCAATTATTAGCACCATGCCAAGATATTCTCTTGGGCTGATCTTCTCTTTAAATATTCGATAGGTAAGAAACAAGGTAATAAAAAACTCGACTTGCCCTAAAGCTTTGACATAAGCAGCCGTTTGATAACTGGCGCCAGTAAACCAGCCAATGGAACCCAGCACGCTGGTGATACCAACAAATAAACATAAACGCCACTGGCTAAGCATTACTTTCAACTGACTGCTATCAGTAATAGTGACATAAATTAATGAAACCACCGACTGCACCACTATCATAAACACTAAGGTGGTCGCAGCGCTAACCATTAAATCAGTATTAAGCGCCAGACTCGACTCTCGAATCAACAAGGTAGTTATCGCCAGCCCTAAACCGGATGCGAGTCCAAAACCAGCGCCAGGATTTTGAAAGACATCTTTGTAAGTGAATTTTACTTTCGAGACGATCAACACGCCGATAACACCGACAATTACCGACACCCAGCCTAAGAAACTTAACGAGGCAGAAAAAACAATCGCGCCAACCACCGCAACCTGTATCGCTTCAGTTTTAGATAAACTGGTAGCAACGGCAAAATTACGGTATCTAAACGCCGCTACCAGACAGGCAGTGCCGATGATCTGCATCACGCTGGCAACTAAGGCATAAACCAGAAATTGATTATTCAGCCCAGGCAATTCAACCTGACGATAATCCATCATCCAGTACAAGTAACCAATAGCAAAAGGCAGTGCATAAACATAACGCACAGCGGTAGTTGCCATGGCATTTAAATGACTAGACAGTTGCTTTTGCCCAGCGGTACGTACCGCCTGCATAAACGCAGCAAGCAAAGTGAAATAAATCCAAGTTTCCAAGTTAGTAGCTATCCAATAGGTAAAAATAGAAAAGAGTAATATTTTAAATAACTTAACGGCATACGTCATTAAGTCTTTCAGGCCAAAAAGGTATATTTGATATTCACTAAATTTATCTGATAGAGAGATAACTCAATACAGCGACATTAATTACATTGCCAATGATACTCCATCTGATTGGCCGTTTTTTCTGCCACTTCCTGAGAATACAAACGGGCAATCAAATGCAAGCTCATATCAATTCCGGCAGAAATACCACCAGAGGTAATGATCTTACCCTGATCTAGCCATCTAACATCTGAGCAAACATTAATGTCTGGATATCTCACGGTTAAATCAGGAATATCCTGCCAATGGGTAGTGGCGTTAAGCCCAGAAAGCACACCGGCTTCTGCCAATAAAAACGCGCCGGTACACACAGAAGCTAAAACATTCACTTTCTCATATTGCTTGGCAATCCAGTTAATCACCGGGGCATTAAACATTTCTTTATCGTGAATGCCGCCAACAACGATTAAGACATCCAGCGGCGGATGCTCATTGATAGAACAGTCCGGCATCACGGTAAAGCCACCACGGGCTTTCACCAGCTGATTGTGCTCAGCAATCAATAATACCCGATGTTGGCTATCCAAAAAGCGATTAGCGGTTGAACACACTTCAAACGGGCCGGAAAAATCCAGCACCTCTGCATCTTGATAAATATAGATACCGATATTCATACCTCTCCCTTACCCCTTCCTAAATAGCTTCAACTTCGTTCACTGATTGCGTTGTTTGATTTGCAATAAAACGGTACTGCTTATCCAGTTCACTAACACCTAAACCGGCTTTTTTATGGACTTTAATGCGCACTGCAATGCGCTCTTTTAAGCTGTCGACATGGCTAATAACGCCGATCATCTTGCCGCTGGCGTTTAAATTATCGAGCGCGTCAAGCGCTATATCTAAGGTTTCACTGTCTAATGTGCCAAAGCCTTCATCAAGAAATAATGAATCGATACTGGTTTTCGCGCTGGCAAGCTCCGACAGCGCCAACGCCAGCGCGAGACTGACCAGAAAGCTTTCACCGCCAGATAAAGTTTTGGTATCACGAACGCTATCCGCCTGCCAGGTATCCACCACTAACAAGCTTAGTTTGTCATTATCACCGCAGGTTAACTGATACCTACCGTGTAAACGCGCCAGTTGAATATTGGCGAGATGCACCAAATGAGCGAGCGTTAAACTCTGAGCAAAGCGGCGGAATTTATCACCGGTTGCTGAACCAATTAAGCCATTAAGATAAGACAAATCATCGGCAATCAATTTTTGTTCTGCAATGTCGTCAAGCAAGCTTTGCTGTTTTGTCTTATTTTGCTGATCTTGCGTCAATTGCTGCTGTTTCTGCCCCTGTAACTGTTGAGTTTGTTTGAGCGCCTGAGTTAACTCGGTTAAACGCTGCTGACATGTTTCCAGCTCAGTAGCAGTTATGCCCTGCGCATTAAGGGCTTTTTGTTGTTCACTTAACACCGAAAGCTGCTGACTATACTCTTTTATCCGAGTCGTTGCCTGCGCCATTTGCTGTTCAATCTGTTTAGCGAGCGCCGTTAAACTTTGTTTTTCATCCGCAGGCAGCAAGGCAGTTAAAAACTCATGCTCTGAGTCAAACTGGCTGTTTGCTAATGCCTGTTGCCATGCCAGGTGTTTTTGCTCTAACTCAGGAGTTAATTCGCTTAGCTGAGTGGTTAAACTGTCAATGCGCCCCTGTATTTTCGCTTGCGCTTCCTGCTTGCCGTGTAAGTTTTGCTGCGTCTTGGATAATTGCTGCGTAAGCTGCTGTTTGCTATTGGCTAATTGCTGGCGCAGCTGTTCAACCGGCTGTTCACCAACTAGGGCAATGCGTTGCAGATTTAACTCAGACAGTTGCGCCGTTTGCTGACTGATCATTTGCTCGATTTTCGCCAGCTCATTAGCCGTTAATTCAGTATTATGGGCTAATTGCTCAATCGCTTTTTGCTGTTCTTTGACACTGTCATTAACTAATGTCAGTTGCTGTTGCTGCTGTTTTAACTGTGTAAGCAACTGTTGTTGTTGCTGGCACCAGCTAATAAAATTGTCCGCGATTAAGTTTGGCTGCTTAGTTTCGTCATTTTTGATAAAAGATAACGAATGCCCGTCCAAGTTTTGCTTAATTTCACTCATTAACCCCTGCTGCTCGGCGAATGTTTGCTGCTCGATATTATTCTTCTGCTCAACTAGCTGCTGCGCCTGTTTTTGCAAATGCGTTAACTGATTTTGTTTAAGTGCCAGCTGATTTTTTTGTTCGCTAAATTGTTGTTGCAAGCTATTGAGTTGCTGGTTTAACTGCTCTAATGCCTGTTTGTTGGTGATAAAGCTCTGGTATTGCTGCTCCTGCTGCTGTAATAAAGCTTGATTGTTTTCTTGTTGTTTTTCAATAACATCAATGTTTACACCATCTAAACCACCGGGCAACACGTAACCATATTCTGACATTAGTTGCTGCTGCTTAGCCTGTGATTGTTGCAGCTCACCGATGCGTTGCTGGCAATGGTCAATATTATTATCTGTGGTTGCCAATTCCGTTTTAATTTGGCTGCCCTGAGCTTCCAAGTCTGCCAGTTGCTGCTTAAGTTGTTGAAGTCTCTGTTGCTGTTCATCACTTACGCCATACTGATAATGTTCAACATAGGGATGCTCAGTTGAGCCGCATAACGGGCAAGGATGCTCCGCCTGCAATTGATCTCTTAACTGTTCGAGTGAGCGGATAGTTTTTTGCTGCTCAACAATGGTTTCCAGATCCTGAACACTAGTGCGGCATAACTTATATTGGCTGCGACATTGCCTAATGGCTTGCTCAAGCGATGATTTTTGCTCTTGATAGCCCGTAAGCAATTGTTGTTGTTCAGTCAGTTGCTGATGAAATTCTGCAATACCAGTCACTAGTGTACTTAACTGAGCTAAACTCTGCTGTTGCTCTTTGGTATGTTGTAGTTGCTGCTGTAATGCATTTTCATCAGCGCAGCCAACATTAGCTAATAATTGCTGTTGCTGCTCAGTAAGCATTAACACTTGCTGATTTAATTGCGCTAAGGTCGGTTCAGTTTCCGTTAGTTGTTGCTGCAACTGGTTTAATGCCTGTTGCTCTTGCGCGGTTTCCTTATCTAAGCTTAACTGCTGCTCAGTCAATGAGTGAATTTGCTGCTGTTGTTGCAACAATTGCCCACCCTGATGTTGCCATAACGATAACTTGTCTTCGAGGGACAATAAGTATTGCTGCTCACTTATCGCCTGCTCTAACGCCTGCAATTCTTTTTGTTGTTGCTGCTCTTGCTGACTGTTATCCGTTAATTGCTGCTGTTGCTGATTAAACTCAGCAGTTAATTGTTGCTTAGTCTCATTGCAGCTTTGTAACTGCTCGCGGGTAAACGCCATCTGGCTATCGAGTGGCATTACTTGCTCGACCAGCTGAGTTTCTTTTTGTTCAAGCACTGCAACTTGCTGCTGATGAGCCTGTTCCGCCTGCTGAAACTCTGTAGACGCGCTTTGTAATTGCGCCTCTGCCTGCTCGCCCTGCTGCTGAGCTGCCTTGATTTGTTCGCTGAGTTGTTTTTGCTGGCTAGATATCTGCTCATACGCAGTAAATACCGGGCGTAAGCTTTCTGCCGGCTCAGCTAATGCAAGCTTATCAAACGCGCTTTGATTATCTTTGGCCTGCTGCTGACTGCCAGCGAGCTCTTTTTCTGCCTGCTGCTGTTTATTGGTTAATTCTACCTGCTGATCCAGGTTATGCTGCAAGGTTTGCCAGCCCTTTTGACTGCTAAGCTGAGTATTTTCCTCAGCAGTTAGCTTCACCAACTGCTGCTCAATTTCATTAATCTGCTGTTGCGATAACAGCTCGATATCACTCAGTTTTTCCTGCAAGCGGTTAAGCTGCTCCTGCGCTGCTTTGTTTTGTTCAAACACTCGCTGCGAAATCAAACTATAGATTTCAGTGCCGGTTAGCTGCTCTAACAGTTCGGCGCGATCTTTATCTGGCGCGTTTAAAAACGCGGCAAATTGTCCCTGTGACAGCATCATCGACTTGGTAAAACGGGCAAAGTTAAGCCCGGTAACTAATTCAATTTGCTGTTTTACCTCTGAGATTTTTGACGCGAGAATTTCGCCATTTAATTCTGCCAGTTCTGCCACCGGCTTTTGCAATTTACCATTCACGCTATTTTTTGCCCGGCGCTGGCTCCAAAATGCCCGATAGCCCTGACCTTTGACTTCAAATTCAACTTCCGCCAAACAGCTGGCAGTGTGACGGGTCATTAGCTGATTTTGACTTTCAGAAACACTGATCCTCGGGGTTTGATGATAAAGCGCGAGACATATCGCATCTAAAATAGTGGTTTTACCTGCGCCAGTTGGCCCGGTAATGGCAAACAATGCGCTTGAGTCAAACGGTGATTGGCGAAAATCTATCTGCCAGGCACCTTTTAGCGAATTAATATTCTCAAATCTTAACGATAAAATTCTCATTTACCTAAATGCCCTGCTGCTTGTTCTTCCTCCTCAGGGTTAACCACTTGCTCGGCGATTTCATTAAATAAAGTAACTAAACGAGTTTTACACTGCTCGGCTTGTGGCTCCTGCCAACTCTCCTGCGCTAACCGAGTATCAAACACCTGTTGCAGAGTTAATTCTGCTAAGGTAGTTTTCTGCTCAGCGCTTAAATTTATCTCGCGAGCTTGTTTTGCCCGACGCACTAAAACAACTTCAACCGGCAGATCTTGAGCTAACTCATCAACCCGCATCGTTAAATCATGTAAATAATCACTGTGCTTTAATTCAATATCCAGCCACAATTTTTTGTCGTCGATAAGTTGCGTTTGATAATCGCTCACTATGGCTTCAAACTCAGCGGCTAACTTATCCAAATCCGTTTTTACCATCGCCATTGGCTGAAACACCGGGATATCTAACGGCTTAACACTTGCCAGTTTGCCTTGCTCAAAACTGACGATATTGACCACTTTCTGCTGCGCCGCTTCGTCAAAACTTAACGGGATTGGTGAACCGCAATAACGAATATGCTCAGACTTTGCTACTTTTTGTGCCTGATGAATATGACCGAGCGCGATGTAATCAACGTCGGGAAAACACTGCGCAGGAAACGCTTCGAGTGTGCCGATATAAATTTCACGCACCGACTCACTGCAACTGGCGCCAACCGTGGTTAAATGACCGGTAGCGAGAATTGCAGAATCTGCGTCATATTGCGCTTTGGCATAATCGACCAGTTGCTGATAATGCTTGGTTATCGCCAGTTGCAATTGCTGTTGTTTTTGCTGCGCCGACTGACCACTTTGGCTATGAATAACATCGCGCGGCCGAATAAAGGGAATAGCGCAAACAGTTAACTGCTCACCTTGTTGATTGGTGAGCTGGATCACCTGCTGCTCACTTTCGGCTAATGATTGCGCTCTAGTGATAACATAACAGCCCAGTTGCGCCAATAATGATTGCGACTCCCCAAGCATGGCAGCAGAATCATGATTGCCCGCCAGCACCACCAACTGGCAGTTTAAACGATGCAACTTGACGATAAAGTCAAAATAGAGTTCGCGAGCATAACTTGGCGGCGTGCCGGTATCAAAGACATCGCCAGCAATAATAATCGCATCGATTTGCTGCTCAGTAACCTCTATTAACAGCCAATGAATAAAGGCTTGATGCTCATTTGCCCGGCTTTTACCGTAAAAATTTTGCCCAAGATGCCAGTCGGAAGTATGTAAAACGCGAAATGTCATGCACTGTGAGTTGTTATTATCATCCTGATAAAAATTCTACCTTAGTTTCAGCGTGAACAGAATCGCATTTGAAAATTAATCCAATGCGGCGCATAGTATTTGGCGAACATAATTAGCAACACGCACTAAGGATTTATGATGAATAATCAAGTAGTTTGGGTAGATATGCCGGTGGTTGACTTAGACCGCGCGATCAGATTTTATTCCGTATTGTTAGCCGCAGAAGTAAAAAAGCAGGAATTTGACCAATTCAAGTTTGGTCTATTACCTCATGCCGAGACCAGTGTTTCCGGCTGTTTGGTTGAATCACCGGCCGAACATATTAATCAAAACGGTCCTTTGGTTTATTTTAACGTTGAAGGCCGATTAGACGATGCGGTCGCCCAGGCAAAAACCTTTGATGTTGAAATTATCGAAGAGAAATTCCAGATGGGTGAGCATGGCTTTCGCGCCGTATTAAGAGACAGTGAAGGCAATCGCATAGCGCTGCATAGCTCGGTCGGTTAATAAAAATAAATTAGGTGAGTCCATGTAGGTCGACCTGAGCGCAACGAAGTTCGACAAAAACATTTGTCGAACTGAACTTCAGCCGACAATAAAATAGCAACAACCTTAAGGCTTCAATATCACCTTGCCATCGCTTTTGTGTTTCGCATAATGATCCAGCGCCGCAGGAAAATCATCAAAGCCCACGGTTTGGTAAATATCTGTTTGGAAAATTCCCTGCTGAAACAACGATTGTACTTTGCGGCTTAGGGAGATCACCTGCCATGGGCTGGCATCACGCATATATTTTGCCAGCCAAAAACCTTCAATTTTTATATCGCGAAAAATGACATCGGCAACGGAAAACAAGCCGCCGACCGGATCATAGGTTTCAGTTAACCTGCCATAGATAATCGCGGTTGAACCATTAGGCATCGCCTTTAACACTTGTGGCGTATCTTGTGCTGCCACCGCATCTAACAAGACGCTGGCGTTATATTGCTGACATGCTGCCCTAAGCTGCTGATGATAATCATCCGCTGTAGTTAGCAAGACTTCATCGGCGCCTAATTGCTGTAAAACCTCAACATTTTGCTCACTTCTCACCGTCGCTATGGTGTTAATTTTTTGCTGTTTGGCATAACGAATAACGCCTTTACCAACTTGGCTTGCCGCAGCATTAATGACGATTGCTTTGGTGCCAAGCTGTTTAGCTCGCTCAACCAAGCACACCGAGGTACAAGGATTAACGATCAAAGTCGCCGCCTGCTGATCCGTGAGTGATTTTCTTACCGGCAAACAAAAATTAGCTTTAGTTACCGCATACTTTGCCCATAAGCCGTCTTCGCCAGGTTGCGCCGACACCGCAACTCGTTTGCCGGTTAGCCATTTACCATAAAGCCCGGCATTGGCATCAATAACAATGCCTGCCCCTTCAAAACCAACATAAGCACCGTTATTTGCTGCAACGCCGTACTTTCCTAACAAATACACTAAGTCAGAGGGATTGACTGGCGTTGCCAGCATTTTTACCAGCACCTGACCTTTCTTTAAGCTTGGCATCGGCTTTTCAATCAGTTGAATCCGCTGTGAAGACGGCAAACTAGCATCATTAATCAGCTTTAAAGCAAAACCCTGATTAGTGTCGCTGGAGCAAGAATGGAAAGACAAAATAGGCATTCCTTTTAGTTAGTAATGGTTCAAGGCTAACAGGTCTAACCACTTTTTAAAAGTTGAGATATTGAGAAAACAATTATGGTAACCAAACTGGAAACATTTCATTTAATAAAACAATAAAAACCTTAAAAGTCTTTGTGATACTCTCAAAGATCATCAGTTAATAAATGAGTATGGCGATGCAATATACAACCATTCAGGCACCGACAAAAAAATCAATTTCCTTAGTTGCTCACGACAACATGAAGGCCGAGTTAATTCATTGGTGTCAGCAATATCAACACGCATTGCAGGCTCATACCTTATATGCCACCGGCACCACCGGGTTGCATATCGAAAAGCAAACGACGCTTAGCATCAATAAGCTGATCAGTGGCCCGTTAGGCGGCGATCAACAAATTGGCGCACTGATCACCGAACAAAAAATCGATGTCATGATATTTTTCTGGGATCCTTTAGAAGCCCAACCCCATGATCCGGTCGGCGAAGATCACCGTC
>CAZUHQ010000033.1:0-32270 GCA_964620605.1 uncultured Thalassotalea sp. | reverse complement strand
GCTTTATTACCAAGAGAAAAAATCAATTCCCCGCCTTTAGTTAACTCTTGATGTTTGATAAAAAAGCCATCCAGTTGCTGGTCGTTAAACGCCATTTTATTAATATATTGCCCCTGCTTTGTGCTCTGCTGGGCAGTCAAAACTAATGACTGCCCCTGATAGTACTGTGGATTTAGCTTGATGATAATCTCACTAAATGACGGTGTTACCAGCGCATAATTCATATCGCCAGGAGCCGTTGGATAAATCCCCATCATGCTAAATACCAGCCAGGCAGATAATGTACCTGCGTCGTCATTGCCCGGTATGCCAGCAGGTGTATTGTGGTAATGCTGTTTGATAAGCTCAGCGACTGTTTGCTGGCTGCGCCACTCCTGGCCTTTAACGTAATTAAACAAATAGGGATAGGCGATATCCGGCTCATTGGCCATATCAAAATTATTCGTGCTAAAAGTTTTGCTAAGCTGCTCGCTAAATGGGCTTTCACCGCCTAATAACTTGATTAATCCCGGAATATCATGCGGAACGTAAAAACGATAATTCCAGGCATTACCTTCAATATAGCCGGGGGCAGGTTCAAAGTTTCGGCCAAGCTGTGGATCATAAGGGCTCAGCCACTTACCATTAGCGTATTTCGGCCTTAACATGTCAGTGTCAGGATCGAACAGTTTTTGATAGCCTAATGAGCGCTCAAAGAAGTAATGATAGTCTTGTCGGTAATTCAGCGCTTGTGCGAGCTGAGCCAGGTTCCAGTCAGCAATATAGTATTCAAGGCTGGTAGAAACAGTGCCATCCCATTTTCCTTCATCGTCTACTGGGACATAACCTAATTCAATGTACTGTTGGTTTTCCGGGCGCAGCGGATTATTATCGGTCGCTAACGCGGCTTTTTTCGCATATTGATAAGCTGTTGTAACATCGAAGTCCCGGATGCCTCTTAAGTAGGTATCAGCAATGACAGGTGTTGCTGGATCGCCAACCATCACTTGGGTTTCCATGCCGAGGAGTTCCCATTTTGGCAGCCAGCCACTTTCCTTTGCCATTTCCACCATGGAATTGACCATCTGAGATTGCAACTCTGGGTACACTAAGCTCAGTAATGGGTGCAGGTTTCGGTTAGTATCCCATAACGAGAAAACACTATAGCGGTTTTTACCTTGGCTATTACCGATGCCAGCTTGTGACATCAATGGGTAATCGCCATTAATGTCCTGAATAATGTTAGGGTGGATCAGGCTATGGTAGAGTGCGCTGTAAAAGATGATTTTATTGTCTTGCTCGCCCTTAACCTGAATACGACTGAGCAGTTGTTGCCATTGCTGTTTTGCGTTAGCTTTGGTTTGCTCAAAAGCGAAATTTGGTTGCTCAGCATTTAAGTTAGCTCTGGCATTTTCGATGCTGACGTAGGAAATACCCACTTTAACACTAATTTGTTCTTGCTCATCGGTATCAAATTGAAAATAGGCGCCGATATCATCACCGGCAATTTCCTGACGATAATCTTTATAGGGTTTGTAGTTATCGTTGTAGCCGATCCAATCGGCTTCGACACCTTGATATTTGGGCATTTTTTTCCAAGCACCGGCAGAAATGGCTTTTTTACTTAATTTAGCGACAAAATAAACTGGGCGGACATCTTCTGGGTGATAGCAGAAAGTACCGAGCATTTTAAAGCCTTCTACTTCATCATTCGCGACGACTTTCAGCATACCACCAGTTTCATTAGTTAAACCAAGGCCGAGATTCAACAGTATTTGCGATTGTCCTTTGGGAAAGGTATAGCGACTTATTCCGGTGCGTAAACTGCTGGTAGTTTCGACCTTAATATCATACTTGGTTAGCTCATTGCTGTAATAACCGGGGGTTGCCTGTTCGTTGTGATAAGTAGAACCATATTCTTCAGCATCAAATACTAATTTTCCAGTTGTTGGCATCAGTAAAATACTGCCGAGATCCGGACAGCCAACGCCGCTTAGGTTGACATGGCTAAAGCCGGTTAAAAATTTATTTTCATGAACATAAACACGGGAATTCCACGCGGCATCTTTTTCAAATTGATTTTCTTGTCCCGCTTTAAAAGCGACATTAAAAGGTGCCACTGACGCCATGGCGTGCGGATACTGTGCGCCGGGATGGGTAGCGCCAAAGTTTGATGTGCCGATAAAGGGATTAACATAGCGAGTAACGTCTTCTGCCATTAATGAGCACGAGCCCAGCAGGGCAGCAATAAAAACTAAATAGCGCATTTACTGAATTTCCGAGGTCATAGTAAAAACAAGGGTACCACCGGCGATAATATCTTGATGGCTCAGGGTAAAATGAGGATAAGGCTTACCGTTTAGTGTTACTGATTTTACATAGATATTATCAGCTGACTGATTGTTGGCAATAATAGTGAAAGTTTTATTGTTGGGTAGCGTTATTTGTGCGCGGCTAACTTCAGGGCTGCCGAGTACATACTCGCCGGAAACCGGATTAACCGGGTAGAAGCCCAGCGCACTAAACAGATACCAGGCTGACATTTGACCGGCATCCTCATTGCCCGCCAGACCGTCTGCTGTGGTGCGATAAAGCTCAGCCATGATTTGTCTAACTCGCTGTTGCGTTTTTTCTGGTTGTCCTACGTATTGATACAAGTAAGGCAGATGATGAGCGGGTTCATTACCATGGACGTATTGGCCGATATAGCCGGAGATCCACTCAGGTAATTGTCCATCGCTATTTAGCTGTTGCTCAGTATTAAACATTTGATCTAGTTTATCAGTCAATTGCTTTTTACCACCATGCAACTGGATCAAGCCAGCAATGTCATGAGGCACGAAAAAGTTATATTGCCAGGCATTCGCTTCACAGTAATCTTCCGGATGATAGGCGAGCGGATCAAAACTCGTTTTAAAGTTTCCATGCTGACTTTTTGCCCGCATAAAGCCGGAATGTTTATCAAAGTGCTGTCGGTAGTTTTGCGCACGCTTGGCGTAATATTTTGCTTGTTTGGTTTTACCCAGCGCCTTAGCCAGCTGGGCGATACTCCAGTCATCAAATGCGTATTCCAGAGTCAATGAAACGTTCCAGTTGCCATATTCAAACGGCACATAGCCGAGCTCACGATATTCTTTTACGCCAAAATTATCCTGCATTGCACTTTTCGTCATCGCGTTAAGCAATAATTCACCGTCGATATCCTGATCGTTAATAACACCTTTAAGGTAGGCATCTGTTAATACTGGCACAGCATGGTAGCCGATCATCATGTCGGTCTCATTGCCCTGAAAATTCCACACCGGCAATAGGCCATATTCCTGATAATGCGCAATTAGCGACATCATCATTGCTTTGCTGTGTTTTGGCTCGGTAATGGTTTTCCATGGATGCAGGGCGCGAAAGGTGTCCCAAAGTGAGAAAAACGAATAGCGAGGGTACTTTGTTGCTTGATGAATTTTGCCATCCGGCCCTTTATATTGCCCATTGCTGTCGGAAAAAATCCTCGGTGCTAGGTAAGAGTGATAAAGCGCGGTATAAAATTGCACCATGTTGTCGTGATCTGCGGTTATCTGTACTTTAGACAACACTTGTTGCCATTGTTGCTCAGCTTGCATTCGATAAGCATTAAAACTTTGATTAATACCATCAGCGATTAAATTCTGCTTGGCATTGTTAATGCTGACTGAGCTGATCGCGGTTTTGACGATAATTTGTTTATTGTCATTAAGATTAAAATTAAATAGTCCGGTTAAGCCATTGCTGTCAGCAGAGTGAAAAACCTTGTTGGTATGTATTGGGGAATGGCTGAGCGCCTTATCTTGATGTGTGATCTGATAGCCAGTAAAAGGCTTTGAAAATTCGCTATAAAAATACACCCGCTGATCTTTTGCCCAGCCGGTAGATTTACGATAACCAGCAATGGTGTGGTCATTAATAATATGTAACTCGGTGGCGACGGTTTTATCCCAGTTACGGGCGTAATCTAGATCGAGTTTCACTTGTCCTGTTTGGTGCTTATTCGCAAAGGTATATTTTTGCACGCCGCTACGCAGGCCTGCCGTTAACTCAACATTAATATCGTAATCGTTAAGGTAGACTTGATAATAGCCGGGAGAGGCATGTTCGTTATCATGAGAGAATGACGAATAGACAGTCGGGCTGTTTTTTACTTCATCCAATAGCGCTTGTTTGATTGTGCCGGCTAACGGCATAAAGGAGATGTCGTAAAGATCGCCAGCGCCGGTGCCAGATAAATGAGTATGACTAAAACCGGCGATAACATTATCTGGGTAAAAATAACCGGAAATCCAGTCCCAGCCGTTACGGCCGTTATCTGGGCTTAATTGCACCATACCATAAGGAACAGTTGCGCCGGGGTAAGTTTTTCCTTTACCGGCAGTGCCGATAAAAGGATTGACATAAGAGAGCACAGAAGGCGTAGCATTTTCTGTTGTGTTAAACGCTACATTCCTTGCCTGTAACGGCATTAACCCGGCGATTGTTAAGATTAATGCAGTGATGCCTTTAGCGAAAGTATTTAGATGTTTCATCGATATTTTTAGCAAGTTATTGATGTTTAAGGTTTAGCTGGTTGTCACCTAATACCCGCAGTACTTCAAAACAGGCACCTAAGGTGTGGTAATCACATTTAGCTCCTGCCGCGCTCTTCTGCTTACTGTATTTACTGTTATCTCGCCTTAGTACTCGGAACCAGGCACCATATTGATGGTCGACCATATGTTGCCAGCAATATTGCCACAGCTGGTGATATTTAACTAAATACTCAGACTCATCGGTCACTTGGTAAAGCATGGCGGCAGCGGCAAAACTTTCTGCCTGCACCCAGAAATATTTATCATCATCACACCAGCTGCCTTTCGGGTCAAAACCATAGATTAATCCGCCGTGCTCGCTATCCCAGGCGGTGTGATAGGCCCGGTCAAATAGTTCTTTTGCTTTGTTTATTAACCACTGCTGTGGCTGATGGCGGTAGAGCATTAATAACAGCTTTGTCCATTCGGTTTGATGGCCAGGTTGAAAGCCCCAGGGGCGATAGAGGTTTTTCGGGTCGTCTTTGTTATATTGCCAGTCAGGCTGAAAATCTAAGGTGTAATGCTCCCACACTAAGCCATCGGTAAGTTCTGCCTGACGGCCTGCAATATTTTCTGCAACTTTCATTGCTCGGGTTAAAAACAGTGAATCAGAAGTTGCTTCATAGGCGGCAATCATAGCTTCACATAAATGCATATTGGCATTTTGGCCGCGGTAATCACTCAATATTCCCTGGTCGCTAATTTCATCGGCATATAAGCCGTATTCTGCCTGCCAGAATCTTTGTTCTAACAACTGATATACCTGATGCAATTTATCATTATTCGCTAACAAACCTGCTTTTTTCGCCGCCGCATAGGCCAGTAAAACAAAAGCATAACCATAAGCTTGTTGGGTCATGTCTTGTGGCTGATGATTTTCCAATGTCCAGGCATAGTTGTTTTGCTGCCAGTGCACCTGCTCAACATAATCCAGGCCATGCTGCGCCATCGCCAAGTAATCATTGTTTTGATATACCATGCCGGCAAGAGCAAAGTTCACTATAATACGGGTACTGCTGACCAGCTGGCGAAACTTTGGTTCGAAGTGCTGACCGTTATCGAGGAAGTTTTGATAATAGCCACCAGAACTGTCTATAACATTAGGGGTATAAAAATCCAGAATAGACTGACCGTGTTTAAGTAAAAATTCCCGGCCGTAAAACGTTGGATGCTCTTTGGCTATGGTTTGGGCTGAGGCTTGAGTTGAAGTTTGCATTAAATTCTCCAAAATTTGTATGAGCTATTGATAAAGCTCAGTTGGCCAGAATGTTTCTACGTCAATAAATTGCGGCAGTGCGGGAAATGCTCCGGGCAAGGTCACGGTATGAGCGCCACAATGGGCGGCAAATTGTACCAGCTTGGCTAAGCTTGCCATTGAGTTTATTGCCTGCTCCGGTTGAGCTAGCTGGCTGATAGCAAACAGCAGGGCACCACTAAAGGCATCGCCGCCAGCGGTTGTATCGACGGCATTGACGCTTGGTGCGCTAATTCTTTGTTCATTATTAGCGGTATAAATATCAATCGGGTGCTCACCATCTGTCACTAAAATAACGGATACTCCCTGGCTTAAACAGTGCCGGATATATTGAGTTTCATTGCCTTGAGCAAGATAATCCAGTTCTTCCCGTGAAAATTTGATGATATCCGAGCGATAGACCAGCTGATTTACCAGCTCAATATCCGCTTTACCACTTGGCCATAAGTTATGTCTGAGATTCACGTCAAAGCTGACCAGGCAACTATGGGATTTCGCCATGCTAATCGCGGCTTTGGTGGTTTCACTGATCGCACTATTCGTTAAGGTATTACTGCAAAAATGAAATATTGGCTGATCATCAATCCAGGAATCACAGAGCTGCTCGCTGGAAAATAACAGATCAGCAGAATTATCGCGATAAAAGGCAAAACTTCGATCGCCATCTTTATCTAAAGTGACAAAAGCCAGTGCGGTTTTGGCACTCGGGTGACGGGCTAAAAACCGGGTATCTACCTGATAAGCCTGTAATGCCTGTTCAAGAAAGTCGCCAAAACTGTCAGTGCCCACTTGTCCGGCAAAATAAGCCTTACCGCCTAATTTAGCAACGGCAACGGCGGCATTGGCTGGAGCGCCGCCTGGGTATTGCCGGTAACTGTTCAAGGTTAACGGCCCGTCTTGCTGCTTATCGGTATTTAAAAAATCAATTAATGCTTCACCGAAGCATACTACTGGCTTCATACGTTTACCTCGGTAACTTCTTGCTTATTTTCATTATTTGACCCTTTTAGTGCATACCAGGCGATGTATAAATAGGCGAAGGCTGGGACGATAAAACTTGCCTGCACGGACGTTGCATCGGCAGCTAATCCTTGAAACATAGGGATCACAGCACCGCCTACAATTGCCTGACATAATAATCCTGAGCCACGCCCGGTTAGTGGTCCTAACCCCTTAATTGCCAAAGTGAAAATTGTTGGGAACATAATAGAGTTAAACAAGCCGACACTTAAAATAGACCAGATAGCAATCGGACCATCGCTATTAATGGTGAAAGTAATTAATAAAATAGCGAGCACAGCATTAGTAGCTAGCAGTAATGCCGGTTTTATTACCCGCATTAAAGCTGCGCCGATAAAACGCCCAATCATGGCGGCGCCCCAATAGTAAGACACCATTTTACTCGCCTCATGTTCACTGAGGCCGCCAATATGACTTTCGGCGAAAAAGTTGACTAAAAAGCTGCCAATGGAAACTTCAGCACCAACATAGAGAAAGATTGCCAAGCTGCCAAACACTAGTGGCGGATGTTTAAAAATTGAGTCATGGGTCATTTGTGCTGCTTGCGGGTTTTCGACACTGGTGATCACCGGCAGTTTTATTTTTACAAACACTATCGCAACGATGATCATCACACTGGCTAAAATTAAATAGGGCAGTTGCACGGCTGTTGCTTCAATTACAGCGGCTGCACCGCCAAAAATTAATGCGGCGCCAAACACTGGCCCCAGCGTATGGCCTAAGGAATTAATCGCCTGCGCCAGGTTTAATCGACTTGCTGAGTGCTTTTCATCGCCTAGTACCGCGACATATGGATTAGCTGAAACCTGTAAAATGGTAATGCCGCTGGCAAGGACAAATAAGCCAAGCAGAAAGACCAAATAGATTTCAACTTCTGCCGCCGGATAAAATATCAAACAGCCAGTGGCGATCGTCGCCAGGCCGATGATAATGCCTTTTTGATAACCGACTTTTTCAATCAGTTTGCCGGCAAACGGTGAAATAATAAAATAAGCACCAAAAAAGCAAAACTGTACCAGCATGGCTTCGGTGTAATTGAGTTCAAATGCGGCTTTTAAATGTGGGATCAAAATGTCATTGAGTGCCGTGATAAAGCCCCAGATAAAAAACAGCGTGGTCATTGCGATAAATGCAAACTTGGTATTGTTAGCTGGTGTTATCGAGAGGTTTTCCCCTGCTGGTATATTGCCTGCCATAGTCTTACCTTTTTATAAATTATTGTGTTGATAAATTGTTTGTGTCAGATAACGAATAGGGCACGGAATTTTTACTCGTTGCCCATTGCTTATTAGGTGTTGCAGACATAGTAAAATCCAATCTGCCGCCTGCTTGAATACTGTGATGATCTAACCAGGTTTTATTAAAATCTTTACCATTAAGTTTGCTCGATTGGATAAAGTGATGATTTTCCTCGTTGTTTTCGGCGTTAATGACAAATTGCTTGCCGTCTTCTAAGGTCATAGTGACCTTATCAAACTGTGGGCTACCAATAACGTATTGCGTGGTACCCGGTGTTACCGGATAAAAACCAAGCGAGCTAAAGACATACCAGGCTGACGTTTGGCCGTTATCTTCATCACCGGCATAGCCATCAGGCGTTGCGGCATACAGTTTATCTATCACTTCTCTGACCTTGGTTTGCGTCTTCCACGGCTGATTCGCGTAGTTATAAAGATAAAGCATGTGCTGAATTGGCTGGTTGCCGTGGGCGTAATTGCCCATATTGACGATTTGCATTTCCCGGATTTCATGAATGGTAAAACCATAATAGGAATCGTCAAAAATCGGCGGCATGGCAAACACCTGATCCAGTTTGTCGATAAACGCCTGATCGCCGCCCATCAGCTGTTTTAATCCTGCAATATCCTGAAATACTGACCAGGTGTAATGCAAGCTGTTGCCTTCGGTAAAGGCATCACCCCACTTCAGCGGATTGAACGGCGACTGAAAACTGCCATCCTGATTTTTACCGCGCATCCACTTGCTTTGAGGGTCGAATAAATGGCGGTAGTTAAAGGCTTTTTCACGGTAGTGCTTGGCATCGGCAGTTTTCCCTAGTAATTGTGCTAACTGGGCGATATTAAAATCGGCAAAGGCATATTCCAACGTTCTGGCGGCATTTTCGTGAATGCCGACATCATAAGGAACATAACCAAGCTGGTTATAATAATCAACGCCTTCTCGGCCAACGGAGCTGACCGGGCGGCCTTGCTCAACCGTAGCATTCTTAATGATTGCCTGATACAAGGTCTCAATATCAAAACCGCGAATACCTTTGATATAAGCATCGGCAATATTGACCGCTGAGTTTGAACCTATCATCACGCCGCGATGTCCCGGGCTTGCCCATTCAGGTAACCAGCCAGACTCTTTATAGGTATTGGCCAAACCTTGCATAATTTGTGCGTCCATTGAAGGGTACATCAGGGTAAAGAATGGAAACACCGCGCGGAATGTGTCCCAGAAGCCATTGTCAGTGAACATATAGCCTGGCAGAACTTTGCCATTGTAAGGGCTATAATGAACGACTTGATTGTTTTGATCATATTCATAAAATTTGCGCGGAAACAGCAACACCCGATATAAGGTCGAATAAAAAGTGCGAACCTTATCGATATTGCTGTCTTCAACACGCAGCCGCGCAAGTTCATTTTGCCACGCCTGATGCGCCTTAGCTAAGGTGGTATTAAAGCTGTCTTCGCCTATTTCTCTGTCCAAGTTAAGCTGTGCCTGCTCAAGGCTAATAAATGAAGAGGCGACTTTGACATGTACGGCTTCACCTTTTTTGGTGTTAAAGCCGATAATGGCGCCGACATGATCGCCAGTGCTCTCGGTTGAATTTTTAGCCAGTTGCCAGTTATCACCCCAGGTATGGGTTAAATCAAAGTCTTTATCAAACTGGGCGACAAAATAGTTATGAAAATTATCCGGTACACCGCCGTGATTATTGCGGACATAACCGATAATTTTGCGTTGCTCGGGAATAATTTTCACCATGGAGCCTTTATTAAAGGCATCAAGAGTAATAAAAGCTTGTTCGGTTTCTGGGAAAGTAAACTTAAAATGGGCAGCGCGCTCGGTCGGGGTGACTTCGGCGGTAACGTCGTAATCTGCTAAATAAACCTGATAATAGTGCGGTTTGGCAGTTTCCGCTTTATGGGAAAACCAGGACGCTCTTTCATCTTGCTGAAATTTTAACTCGCCGGTAATCGCCATTAATGAAAACGCCGCGTAGTCGTTGAGCCAGGGACTCGGCTGATGTGTCTGCTTGATGCCTCGAATAGTATTGTCGGCATATTTATAGGTCCAGCCATCACCCATTTTTGCTGTCATCGGCGTCCAGAAATTCATGCCCCATGGCGTTGCAATTGCTGGGTAAGTGTTGCCATTCGACAGACTAAATTTTGAATCTGTGCCCATCAGCGGATTGACATATTGCACCAGATCATCACTAACAATATTGATTTTTTCGTTGGCATTTTTACTGTCAACAGTCGGCTTTTTCATCTCTTTAATATGCTGGCATGCCAAAAGTAGCAGAGAAAATAAAGGAATTAAGTAACTTAGCTTGTTCATTATTATTTGTTCACCCGTTGCTCTATCTAATGCAAGTAACAATATCATTGTTGCTAAAGCGTTGTAATGCTACACTGTATCGGAATGTAATCGATTGCAGTTTCTACAGGTTATACTAAGGATTGTGATTATTCAATAGCCTTTTTGCTGTCTTAAGGATGAATTTTGCTGGAATTTTACGCTAATTCACTAACCTGCTTGGTAAATTATTCAGCAAAGACATAGAATTTATTGCGCTTATATGTCAAATTATGTGTTGATAATTTGATTAGGATGTTATCGGTTGCACTTTTATTCAATTATTTTTTTCAATTGGTATTCTTCTAGTTTTTTGAGATTAGGTTTAAATAATGTCAACAATTAAGAAAGTCTGTCAGCTTGCTGGTGTTTCTACCGCAACGGTTTCCAGGGCACTTAAAAACCCTGACATGGTTAATGTTAAGACTCGCGAGCGTATTTTCAAAGCGATAGCTGAAGCCGGTTATCGACCGAACGTGCTGGCATCAAGCGTTAAAACCGGACGTTCTAATTCGCTAGTGGTATTAGTGCCAAATCTATCTAACCCTTTCTTTTTAAAGATTATTCAAGGTATCGAGCAGGCTGCCCAGGAAAATGGCTATTCGGTATTACTTGGGGATACCCAAGGTGAACCCGAGCGTGAGCACGAATATGCTGGTATGGTGCTGTCTAACCGAGCGGATGGTCTTATTCACCTGGATCATTCTTTTCCATTTTCGAAAAATGATCAACGCCTGGCAGAAAATGTGGCTATGGTCAGCGTTTGTGAGCGCATAGTTGCCGATAAGAAATACCCGGTAGTTGAGCTCGATAACTATTCTGCCTGTCGGGCACTCGCCAATCATCTGGTCAGTTATGGCCATCAAAAATTTGGCGTTATTGGCGGCCAGAAAGCAAGTCAAATCTACCGCGATCGCCTCGGTGGTATTAAAAGCGTACTCAGTGAAGAAGGTATTGAGCTTGACGATAGCCTGATTGTTGGTGGCGAATACAGCATTGAAGCGGGTGAGGCTGGCGCGAAGGAGTTACTGGCGCATGCTAATCGACCTACGGCAATTTTTTGTTTTAACGACGATATTGCTATCGGTGCGATTCACGAAATTAAAAAACACGGGCTGCGGGTACCAGATGATATTTCTGTGGTTGGCTTTGATAATATTAAGGTCTCAGGATATGTCGATCCGCCATTAACGACTATCGATCAGCCAGCTTATGACATGGGTCGCAAAGCAGTAGAAGTTGTTCTTCAGCAAATTAAGCATCAAACCCTGTTAAGAGACAGGGAAATTCTACCGTTTCATTTATTAGAGCGCCAAAGTAGCGGTCAGGCTAAGTTATAGTGACAGCATAATCAAGCATAGTTCAGTTGCTTTTAATAAGTTTCTAATCAATTGAATTTAGAACTTTTATTTTTATTTTAGTGAAAAGTGGCTACTGTTTCACTTTTATTGGTTTTTGAATATTTAATGTCAGAATTGTCAAAAATCGTTAAATCCGCTATTGACAGTCGAATAATTAGCCACTAGTATCAAATTGACTGTAATCGATTGCAGTAGTGTGTTTTAAGTGAACATCTAATGGAATTTAGCTATTTATTTCGATATTTAAATAGCTTTTTTATTATAGTTGATTGCAATCGATTACAGTGTTTTGCTTTAATGTGACCTAGCAGTGGATGACAGTGTCATTTTCCGTCACACAAAAGCTAAACCCAATTCCGGTAAAAAATAATAATGTTAAAACGAAAACAAAGTATCTGGGAGAACATTACATGAAGGCGAATAAAACTGGAAAACCAGTCCACGTCCCTTTCTCTGCATCCTTTAAAAAATCTGTCATTTGCACTGCTGTTTTGTGTTCGATAGGGCTGGCGCATGCAGAAGAACTAGAAGTTGATAAAAAGAAAGTTGATAAAAAACAGTCACTGGAAGTGATAGAAGTCAGAGGGATTAGAGCTTCTGCTGCTGCTAATTTGGCAATCAAGCGCTTATCTAATGCGACCATGGATGCGATCACGGCAGAAGATATCGGTAAATTCCCGGATAAAAACGTTGCAGACTCATTGCAACGAGTACCTGGGGTGGTCATTGAGCGCAGCGGTGGTGAGGGGGCTACCGTCAGTATTCGTGGTCTATCATCTGATTTTACCTTTACCCAGCTTAATGGCAATTTTATTGCGTCTTCTCCTGGCAGACCATCCCGATCGTTTTCCTACTCACTATTGCCATCAACCATGATTGAAATGGTGGAAGTCTACAAGTCGTCAGAAGCGCGGCTGGACGAAGGTGGCATTGGCGGCTCTGTACTGTTACATACCCGTAAACCGTTAAATATGGAGAAAAATTCCGGGATACTCAATCTGGAAACCACTTATGCCGATATTACCGATAAATATGAGCCACAATTTAGCGGTATTTATTCGTGGAAAAATGATGCGGAAGATTTTGGTATCTTACTCGGCTATACCCAGCAAGATCGCACTAACCGTGAGCAAGACTCGCGTATTAATATCATCAATCAAAACTTTCTTTATACCGAACGGGTCAATAATCAAGAAGTTGCCGGTGGTGCCCAAGGCTATGCGCCACAGAGTATGGTGCAAGAAGTGCTTGAAGAAAGCCGGGATCGCGAAGGGGTACAGCTAACGACTCAGTGGCGATTAAACGACCAGTGGTTGTTTGGTTTTAACTATTTCGGTTTTAAATTAGGTCAGGACTCTGTTTTACACCAGCTGGAATATCCAGAATGGCACAATAAGGATAGCTATTGGACCAATGTTCGAGTGGATGCCGATGCCCAGTGGGTAACTGGCATTGATTATTCTAACGGTGCTGGTGGCTCTGAGCAAATATTTGATATTCCACGAATTAACGGTGAATATGTCGTTGAAGAATCAACATCAGATACCTTTGATTTTTCTGCGCAATATGAAGGTGAAAATTATAATGCCAAGCTGGTTTTCGGTCATACCGAAGCCGAAGGCGGCCCGTCGCAAAAATATCGTGCGGCTTACTATCCAAAAGCGGCATCAACCTTCTATGGCTATGATCTCACTGGACATCAGTTAACTACCTATATGGATCCTGAAATGTTTAATAACCTTCAGGCAGGTATTGGTGGTGAGCCAGATGTTGGTGCAACAGACTCCAGCTTTGTTACTGGCACCCAAGAGGAAGATTACGCTCAGCTTGATGTTGATTACATGCTGGATTATCAGATGATTGAAACCTTGCATTTTGGTGTGAAATACCGAGATGGCAAAATTCACCGCGATACCCGTAATACTTTTTATCTCGATAAAGCGTTCGACGTTGCTGCTGCCGAGGCTGGCGATGGTATTAGCTTAGAGGACGATTATTCTCGAAATGGCGGCATTCCAGCAATTGTGGATGTGCTGGCAGATGCGCCATTAGATAATTTGTCTGACGTGATAAATACCAATTTATTTCCTGCGGTTAACTGGCATAAATATGAAAAAATCTTAAATGAGAACTTTCAACGCTATACCCGAAAGGAACCTAACTATATTTATGAAGTGGAAGAAGAAATTCTTTCTGCCTACCTTCAGGCGGATTATAAATATAACAATGTTCGGGGTAACTTTGGCTTAAGGTATGTCGAAACTACAACTACCAGTACCGCCACCGATAAAATTATTTATCGCTTAGATTATAAAGATGCACAAGGTAATGATATTCCTGAACAATTATCACGTCCTGAAGAACTTTTGGTGGTAGAGAAGGAAAACAAAGACAGTCATCTGTTGCCGAGTTTTAATATCGTCTGGGAAATTGATGATAATTGGGTGTTACGCGGCGCCGCAGCGAAAGTGATATCTCGCCCTGATTATCAGGACTTGGGGAACTTCCAAACCTTGACTTATACCTCAGCGGAATATTCTGCCGATCGTTCGTTAGAAACGGCCTTCGACCCTATTATCGACGGCGAAGGTTGGGTTGGCTCAGGCGGTAACTCGAGCTTAAAACCATTAGAGTCGAAGCAATTGGATTTATCGCTTGAGTATTATTACGGCGAAGGTTCAGGGTTCAGTATTGCGGTATTTAAAAAGGATGTTGATAATTTTGTCGTGCCGTTAATTCTAGATGTTAAACGTAGTCTACCAGTGCGTGAATTTACTATCACCACAGCAGGCAACCAATCTGTTACCGCGGGCGGCGATAATTTTACTGTGCAAAACTTCAGAACCAATGCCAACGGCTCTAACGCTGAATCAACCGGTGTTGAATTATCTTGGCAGCACTTCTTTAGCAATGGTTTTGGCTTTTATGCTAACTACACTCACAACGATACCAATCAGGCAAATGTTGAATTAGATGGTAATAAAGTTGGTGAGTCACCGTTAATTGGCTCATCTGATTACCAGGCAAACTTTTCGGCATTTTATGAGGATGACCTGTTTAGTGTCCGCGCTTCTTATAACCGAAAAGGTCCTTCTGTCGGCGGTTATGTCGCTTCATGGGAGACTAACTTCTACGACGATACCTATGAACAGGTTGACGTGAATGCCAGTTATAACTTTAGTGAGAATTTCGTTTTTTCTGCCTCGGTGATTAATTTAACCGAGTCAGAATCCTATCGACATTTAGGGAATGACACTAAAAATCGCTTTATTGCCAATGGCTATGGTGGCCGCCGTTTTTACGCCGGAGTCACCTATAGATTTTAGTTCATAACCCTTTACATCATAAGCGTGATAAACGCATAGAAGAACAGTATTAGATAGAGGAATAAAAATGAAAAAGCTTAATATACCTAATACCTCTGCTGCCTTGATGTTGGTAGCAAGCGCATTAGTTGGCTGTAGTAGTGATGAAACAAAAGTCGATGACATTCCAGCACGTGCAGCGGTCAATGATATGACTTCTGCCGATCTTAGCGGTAGCGTGGTCAAAGGAACAATCAGAAATGCCGAAGTCTCCGTCAGTCAATTAAACGGTGCTGGCATTGCCATTACTTCGGATAACCAAACCGACAATAACGGTGCTATCAACCTGGTAGTAGAAGCAAATCCAGGCTTTGGCATTAACAGCATTTTTAAGGTCATGGTGACCGCTGATAATGATACTAACATGACCTGTGATGCCATCAGTTGTGCGGGTGTTGAGTTAGGGGCGGTGTTAAATGGTGAACCGTTAACCGGCGCATCACTGACCTCCCTGGTTTATGTTGAAGTACCTTATGCAAGCAGCTCAGACGGCGTAGTTGATGCCAATTTTCAGGTCAATTCGTTAACCACCATAGCGACGACCTTGCTTGAAAAAGCGGCTAAGGAAGGAAAAAACATCGGCGTCAAAGCCTTGTTTGACTTGGCTATCAATGAATATTCTGACTACACCTTAAAAGCGATTGGGGTGCCGGTTTCTGGAGTAAACATCTTCACGAGCTCATTAATCAGCGCCGAGTCTTATGATAATTTCGTTATCGATCAAGACTGTGAAACCGTGCCTGCTGTTGATGAAAATGGCGATGAGATACTAGATGAAAATGGTGAAGCGGTAACGGAGGAAGTCTGTACTGATATCCTTGCCGATGAAAATATCATTAAATTGTCGCTTGCTAACGCAGCATTTGCCAATATTACTGAATTTGAAAGTTTTAACGGATTATTTGATGAAACTGTTGCTCGTACCCAAGCCGCCATGGCGGGTGAAGAAATTGCGCTAAAACCGATTCGTGAACGATTATTTGCAGCGGTTAATGCGATTCCATTTTTGGCCGACTTAGGAGTTGCTGCTGAGCAAGTCATTGATGTCAGCTTGCTGTTTTTGGATGAGCAGAGCTCTTCAGGTCCTGTGCAGGAAGTGACCAGCAGTGAAAACATGGCCGGTGCCATTATTACTGCCCGTAACCGCATCAGTGACGGCGAAGCTGAAGCGATGGCGTTTGACGGTGATGTTAATACTAAGTGGCTGGATCATAATGATTGGGCAGGTGCACCAACTGAAGACGATCCTGCCTGGGTTCAGGTGCAGTTTGCTGAGCCGCACGCTGTCAGCAGTTTATTTATCACCAGCGCCAATGATGCCGAGAATCGCGATCCCGAAAACTTTAATATCGTTGCCTCTAACGATGGCGAACATTGGGTTAAGCTCGCAGAGTTTATCGGCGAGTCTTTTGACGAACGCTTTGAACGTAAAGAGTTCCGTTTCTCTAACGGTTTGGAATATAGCTATTACCGGTTAAATATCACGAAAAACAAAGGTGATGATACCTTGATGCAACTGGCGGAAATCGCCTTTGTTGGTCCTATCTATGCTAGTGTTGAACATAGCGATGCTGCGGGAATTACAGTCACAGCGCGTAACCGTATTGGTGATGCTGAGTCTGAAATGATGGCGTTTGATAATAATGCTGAAACCAAATGGTTAGATCATAACGATTGGGCGGGTGCGCCAAGTGAAGAAGATCCATCTTGGGTGCAGGTCGACTTTCCTGAAGCCGTTGCGGTTAATGTTTTGGGGCTAACCAGTGCCAATGACGCTGATAATCGCGATCCGGAAAACTTTACCATTTTAGCTTCTAATGACGGTGGTCAAACCTGGACTGAACTGGCGAGCTGGTTAGGTGAGTCATTTGACGAACGTTTTGAGCGTAAGTTATTTAACTTTGGCAATAGCTTGGCTTATAGCTCCTATCGGTTAAATATCACTAAAAATAAAGGTGATGATACCTTAATGCAAGTGGCTGAAATCGAATTGATTGGCCCGAAAATGCCGGATGTTAACCATGCGATGACTGCCGGAGCGACGATAACTGCTCGTAATCGTATCAGTGATGGTGAAGCGGAAACCAAGGCGTTTGATGGTGATGTTGAAACCAAGTGGTTAGATCACAATGACTGGGCCGGTGCGCCGAGTGAAGAAGATCCGTCATGGGTGCAAGTACAACTGCCACAAGCGGCGACAGTTAATAAGCTGTCGTTAACCAGTGCCAATGACGCGGATAGCCGAGATCCGGAGAACTTTACCATTGAAGCATCTCACGATGGTGAAACTTGGGTGCCATTAGCGAGCTGGTTAGGTGAAAGTTTTGATGCGCGTTTTGAACGAAAAATGTTTAGTTTTAGCAATGACTTAGCCTTTAGCTTTTACCGCGTTAACATCACCAAAAACAAGGGGGATGATACGCTAATGCAGGTGGCTGAAATTGAATTAATCGGTCCGCAATATTCATCAGTTGACCATTCAAGCATGCCGGGTGTACTAGTGACTGCCCGTAACCGCATCGGTGATGGTGAAGCAGAACAGAAAGTCTTTGATGATGATATCAATACCAAGTGGTTAGATCATAATGACTGGGCGGGCGCGCCAACGGAAGAAGATCCTTCATGGGTACAAGTGGATTTACCGGCGGAAAAAATCGTCAGTAGCCTGGCGATTACCAGTGCTAATGATGCGGATAACCGCGACCCGGAAAACTTTAATATTCAAGGGTCAAATGATGGCGGCGCTACCTGGACGACTTTAAGCTCTTGGGTGGGTGAGTCCTGGGATAATCGCTTTGAGCGTCAGCTGTTTGATTTTGGTAACGGCTTTGCATTTAGCAGTTATCGCATCAATATCACCAAAAATAAAGGGGATGATACCTTGATGCAAATTGCTGAAATTGAGCTTATCGGCCCGGATTTATAATCCATATGTTTAAGTAAACCTTGTTAAGAAACAGTGTGTCTGCCATGCGATTGTCTCCCTTACACACCAATCAATTAACGCATGCACACTGTTTCTTACTTTTTATCAGAGTATTCGTTTGTACTTTGTTAGCCGGACATGGGACAAAACACAAACGAATAAAATGAATGGTTATCGGCAAGATAACCAAATAAATACCAAAAGAGATGTAAATTTAAGATGAAATTGTTGCAGTTTTGCCTATTGGTTGTTGCATTGAGCGTGCTGGCAGGTGAAAGCCGGGCGGAGATTAATAATAATCGCCCGCCATTTTCACTGACCTTAGCACAGCTAATGCAGTGGACGCCGACGTCAAAATGGGCAGATAGCCAGAATGTCTCCCGGGTCAAATTGCAAGCACGCATTCCGGCCTTGTTAGCGCAAAACCCTCAGGCGCAAGACACCAAGGTAAAGGTGTTGATCGCGCCGGATGGCATGAACAATCTGGCAAATTATATTCACGAGCAGCCTAAGTTTAATCTTTATAATTTTACCCACTGGTCACAAATCGACGTTTTAAACTGGTTTGCCGGTACTGCTAATGAGACAGTAAATTTACCGTCCAGGCCTTGGGTGGAAACCGCTCATCGCAACGGGGTTAAAGTTATCGGTACGGTTTATCTGTCGGTGGCGCAATATGGCGGTGAAGTTGCAACCGTTGCCCGTTTATTGCAACAGGACAGTCAGGGGAATTTTCCGCTTGCCGATAAGCTGGTGGCAATTGCCGAGTATTACGGTTTTGATGGCTGGCTGATTAATCCGGAAACCGACCTGACCTTAGTGAAAAATGCCAAAGGCGAAGTGTTAAAAAAGCAGTTTGAATACCAAAATGCCGCGCGTCTTGGTAAAAAAATGCAGCACTTTATGGCGTATTTAACGGGCATAGCGCCCAAAGGCATGGAAATTCACTGGTATGATTCCATGCTGCTTAATGGTTCGGTGCGCTGGCAAAATGAGTTGAATGCGAAAAACAGTCCTTTTCTGCAGGATAAACAGCGTCGTATCAGTGATGCGATGTTTATCAATTACTGGTGGAACGACAAAATGGCAAGTCGTTCACAGCAACAGGCAATCGAATTAAATCGTTCTCCTTATGATATTTATTTTGGCGCGGATTTATCGCCAGCGCGCAATGCTCAACGAATATTTGAAAACAGCGACTGGCTAACCGCCTTGTTCCCAGGCAAAGGAGCAAAAGGGCTGAGCTCTATCGCCTTATTTGCCAGTGCGGTTAATTTTAACTTTGCTGGTAATGCTACTACCCCGGCGTTGAGTGATTTTAAAACCAATAAGCAGGATCATCGCCGCTTTTATCAGGCAGAAACTCAGCTGTTTGCCGGTATGGATGGCAATTTGGCGCGTAAAGATAATGACAATCAGTGGCCGGGCATAGGTCAGTTTGTCCCGGCAAAATCTCCGCTTACCAGCTTGCCATTTGTCACCAGTTTTAATACCGGTCACGGTTTCTTTAAGGCAAAAGATGGTAAACCTGTGCCCGGGGAATGGCATGACATCAGTCAGCAGGACATTTTACCTAGCTGGCAATTTGCCATCAGTGGCACAGATAAGCTCGAGATCTTTTACGATTTTGCACAGGCATATGCTGGCGGCAATTCACTAGCACTACGCGCCGAGCATGATATCGAGCAGGCAGTAATTCCTTTATATCAAAGCGCTTTTACCCTTGAAGCTAATAATAAGCTTGAGGTGGTTTTTAAACATAATGTGCCCACTTCTGCATTTTGGATTTGGCTGGAAACCGCCGACAAGCAAAAAATCAAATTTCCATTAATTAGTAAAGATAACAATTGGCATAGCACTAGGGTTGATTTGGCGGACTATCAGGGCAAGCTGATTACTAAAATCGGCTTGTTGATCCATGGCCATAACAGCGAACAGTTATCCACCAACCTTGGGGCGATCGAGATCAACTGATGAATATTGTCGAGATTTGTATTGCCAGTGATATCGGCAATGAGTTATTAGCGCGCAATATTGACCGGGTATTTGCTGCTGGCGCTAAGCGAATTGAGCTTTGTAGTGCGATGGCTGATGACGGATTAACACCAAATATTGAGTCTATTGCTATTGCCCGTAGTGCGATGGCCGGGCATTCGGGGCTAATGGTGATGATCAGGCCGAGGGTCGGGGACTTTTGCTATAGCGCACAAGAACTTGAGCTTATGGCAGAGCAAATTCGTCAAGTTGCTGCTGCTGGCGCTAATGGCGTGGTGTTTGGCGCGCTAAACCAGGATAGGAAAACGTTAAATGTCGACGCGCTTAGTCAGTTAACCGAGGTGGCACGGGCATTAAACCTTGAGGTTGGCATTCATCGGGCATTTGATGCCGTTAATGATCAAGCACAAGCGTTGCAACAGCTGATTGAGCTTAAGGTGAATCGCGTACTCACCAGTGGCGGCGCTTGGTGTGATAACTCAACGGCATTAGCAAATATTGTTAAGTTAAAAGCATTAGCACAACTTGCTGACAAGCAAATTGAACTGGTGATTGCTGGCGGTGTTGCGTCACAAAATGCCAGCGAAATCCTGAGTGAATTATATGTCTCAGCTGGCGTGATATCACTGCATGCCCATTCTGGTGTGCTAGTTAATCAGGAAATAGAATCGTTAAAAGTTAGCGCTTTGGTGAATGCTAAAGCGAGCCAAAATAATACGTAATTTATTTAGCTAATGTTGTAATTGATTGCAAAACATCCGTTAGCTAGTGCGTGTATGTACAAATAAGAGTGAAGTAATTTATCTATGTCAAAAAATGATGTTTCAGTAATGAGCAGGGAGCTAAGCCTAAACGGGGCATGGCAATTTCGCCAATGTGACAGCGACCATTGGCTTTCAGCACAAGTGCCGGGGTGCAACTTTACTGACTTGCTGGCAAATGGCGCAATTAGCGACCCCTTTTATCGTGATAATGAAGATAAATTACAGTGGATAGAGCAAAAAGACTGGCATTACCGTAAGTATTTTAATGTAACGCAAGCCTTGTTGGATTCAGATGAAGTCGAGCTGGTGTTCGATGGCCTGGATACTTACTGTGATGTTTTTCTTAACGATGTCTTGATTCATCGCTATAACAATATGTTTGTTGGTCAGCGCATCGCCTGTAAGCAATGGCTGTGTTTTGGAGAGAACGAGCTGCGCATCGAATTTCGCTCGCCAATTAATGAAGTGATGCCTGCTTATCTGGAAAATGGCGTCACTTACCCGGCAGAAAATGACAAATCAGAACAACGTTTAAGCGTATTTACCCGTAAAGCGCCGTATCACTACGGTTGGGACTGGGGGCCGCGTTTTGTCACTTGCGGCATCTGGCGTGATATTAAATTACAAGGCATAAATAAAGCACGTATTGATGATGTCAATGTTAAGCAAACGATGTTGACTGATGAGATTGCCAAGCTGGATTTTGATATTGAGCTTTCAGCGTTTTCCGGGTTTGAAGGCAAGATAAACATTTGCTGTGCTAATGTCAGTGGCATTGAACAAGTGGTAGCTGTGGATGCTAATGACGGGCGTCACCTGATTGTTTCACTTGAACTTCATCAGCCGAAGCTATGGTGGCCAAATGGCATGGGGGAAGCATTTTTACATCAATTTATAATCTCCTTATCTGACGCTAAGCAAGTGCTAGATCAAACATGCCTAGATATCGGATTAAGAACGATAGAAGTCGTTAATCAAGTTGATGAATACGGCGAGTCATTTTTTATCAAAGTCAATGGTTTGCCGACCTTTATGAAAGGGGCAAATTATATTCCGTCAGACAGTTTTTTGCCTCGGGTCAGTGGGCAAAAATATCAGCAAATTTTTAGTGATGCGGTTTCCGCCAATATGAACATGCTCCGAGTCTGGGGCGGCGGTATTTATGAGAATGACGAATTTTATCGCTTAGCGGATCAGCATGGCATTTTGATCTGGCAGGACTTCATCTTTGCTTGTAGTTTATATCCGGGTGATAGTGCATTTATCGACAATGTAAAACAGGAAGTTGCCTATAACATCAAGCGTTTGCGCAACCATGCCTGTTTGGCGTTATGGTGTGGTAACAATGAAACGGAAATGGGCATCGAATTTTGGCAATGGCCGGAGAAATTTGGTTACTCAGATGACGTTTATCAGCGTTTGAAGCAAGACTATGATTTGCTGTTTAACACTGTGCTGCCACAAATGGTTAATGAGTTGGATAGTGAACGCTTTTATTTTTCGTCATCGCCGATAGGTTTTTGGGAGCGAAAACAAGACGATAATCGAGGCGATAATCATTACTGGGGCGTTTGGCATGGTGAAGAACCTTTTAGCGAGTTTAAAAATCGTGTGCCGCGTTTTATGAGTGAATTTGGTTTTCAGTCGTTTCCACTACTTGAGTCGGTTAAGCGCTACAGCAAAGCAGAAGACTGGTACTTGGACTCAAAAGTGATGAAAACCCATCAAAAGCATCCGCGCGGTAACAGCTTGATCAAACAATATATGGATCAGGAATACCGTCAGCCGAAAGATTTTGAGTCTTTTCTTTATTTGAGTCAGGTACAGCAGGCGCTAGGGATGAAAGTTGGTTTTGAGGCGCACCGCGCGGCCATGCCGTTTTGTATGGGCAGCTTATATTGGCAGTTCAATGACTGCTGGCCGGTAGCCTCCTGGTCGGGCATCGACTATTACGGGCGCTGGAAGGCAATGCATTATCAAGTAAAACGTAGTTTTGAGCCGCTTGCGGTATTCGTTGATCAGCAAGGTGACAGCCTTAATACTGTGATTGTCTCCGATGCGCTTAACCAAACAAATTGTCAATTAACCGAGCGCTTGTTGACCCTCGACGGCGAGTTGTTATGGTCAAATAGCCAGCAAGTAAGCGTTAAGTCATTGGCGGTCACTCAAGCGTGTCAGCATTCTGTCGCTGAGCTGGTTAACGGCCAGGATCTCAGTCAGCTGGTGTATGTCGCTGAGCTTTACTGTGACCAGCAATCAGAACAACCAGATAAGCTGATCAGCGAAGCGTTCCATTATTTTGCTCGCACTAAAGACTTGGCACTTAAGATTCCTAAATTTAGTTATCTGCTCAGTTATTTTCAGCAAGAACTAAGGGTGACGCTCACTAGTAATTGCTTAGCCCGTCAGGTTTATGTCTCGCTTGAAGGTTATAAGGAAAATTTTTCCGATAACTTTTTTGACCTGCTGCCAGACGTAGAAAAACAACTCACAGTAAACGTGGGTGAACTAAGCGATGCAGAACTTGCTTTATTGCATAGTAAAGTTAAGTTAATGTCGATTGCTCAGAGTTATCAATAACAAGCGATCAATAATAAGAAGAATAAGGTTTGCTATGTCATCTGTTGATTTATTTATCATTGCATTTTATCTGCTGGCAACCGTCGGTATCGGCTTTTACTTATCGAAAAAAGCCTCAACCAATTTAGATGCCTACTTTTTAGGGGGCAAGAACATTCCCTGGTGGGCGCTAGGGGTGTCTAATGCCTCCGGGATGTTCGATATTGCCGGTACCATGTGGCTGGTGTCTATGTGTTTTGTCTATGGCCTGAAAAGTGCGTGGCTGCCATGGATTTGGCCGATTTTTAATCAGGTGTTTTTAATGATTTATTTGTCTGCCTGGTTACGTCGTTCCAATGTGATGACCGGAGCGGAATGGTTAAAAACCCGCTTTGGTACAGGGCGTGGCGCGGAACTCTCTCATCTTGCAGTGGTGATTTTTGCTATTGTCAGCGCGATAGGCTTTATTTCTTATGCGTTTAAAGGTATTGGCAAATTTGCGGTGATCTTTTTTCCCTGGGAATTATCGCCGGATACTTATGCATTGATCATTTTTACCGTCACTACCTTATATGTGGTAAAGGGCGGCATGTATAGCGTAGTGTTTACCGAAATTTTGCAATTTATCATTATGACAATAGCCGCAATTGCCGTTGGTATTATTGCGATGAATATGGTCAGTAGCGAAGCGCTCAATGCAGCGATTCCAGCTGGTTGGAAAGAACTGTTTTTTGGCTGGCAGCTGGATTTAAACTGGAGCGGGGTAATCGATTCGGTGAATCAGAAAATTGCCGAGGATGGTTTTACCCTGTTTGGCTTCTTTTTTATGATGATGCTGTTTAAGGGCATTTTATCCAGCCTTGCAGGCCCAGTACCAAATTATGATATGCAGCGTATTCTTGCCACTAAATCGCCGAAAGAAGCGGCGAAAATGAGCGGCATCGTATCACTCGTAATGTTTTTCCCTCGTTATATGATGGTGGCAGGTTTATCAGTACTGGCGCTGGTATATATCGGGCCGGAAATCCAGGCTTCGAATCAGGTATTTGATTTTGAACAAATTCTGCCGTATGCGATTGATAACTTTGTTCCGGTTGGCCTAAGCGGCCTGTTAATCGCCGGTTTGCTGGCGGCATTTATGTCGACTTATGCCGCATCCGTTAATGCCGCGCCTGCTTATATCGTTAATGATGTTTACAAACGTTATTTTAAACCTAACAGTAGTGAGCGCGAGTATGTGCTGATCAGTTATCTGGTTTCGACTTTATTAGTCGTGATTGGTGTTGGTGTTGGTTTTTTAATTACTAGCATTAACGACATCATGCAGTGGATTTTTGGCGCGCTGTTTGGCGGTTATGCCGCAGCCAACTTATTAAAATGGCACTGGTGGCGTTTTAATGCCTATGGTTATTTTTGGGGCATGATCTCAGGGCTGGTTGCATCTTTAGCTCTGCCTGTGGTTTACCCTGAGTTGCAACCTTTATACGCTTTTCCGTTTTTATTGCTTGCTGGCTTTGTCGGTTCTATTGTCGGTACTTTAGCGACGCCGCCGGAAGACGATGAAGTGTTAATGACCTTTTATCAGAACGTCCGGCCTTGGGGCTTTTGGCGACCTATTCATGACAAGGTTGTCGCGAAACATCCTGAATTTATCGCCAATCATCATTTTTATCGCGATGCCGTTAATATTGTTGTCGGCATGATCTGGCAAATCTCTCTGGTGGTATTACCGATTTATCTGGTGATCAAAGAGCATTTTTCGATGGCGATAGCCTTGACTGTGATGTTAGTCACTTCCTTTATTTTAAAGAAAAACTGGTACGACAAATTAGAGGACTAGCGCTGTTTGCTTGTTTACCTGGCAACAGCTAAGAACATCGCTCTAAATAACAACACAAAGTAATAAATAAGAAAAAGTTAAATAATATGATGAACAAATCAATGGCATCTATAGGCGCAACCTTAGTATTGTTGTTTGCCTGTAATCAAGAACAAGCAGTTAAACAAGAAACGCCGCAGCCGAAAACGCTAAGCGCTCAGGCACAAGATGTGCTGAGTTATGTTAACCCGTTTATCGGTACTGGCGGCCATGGTCATACTTTTCCCGGTGCCACTGTGCCTTTTGGCATGGTTCAGCTCAGCCCGGATAATTTAACCAAAGAACGTTGGGACTGGACCTCCGGCTATCATTATTCTGACAATACTTTACTGGGCTTTAGTCATACTCATTTATCTGGCACCGGCGTTGGCGATCTGCTCGATATTCTGGTGATGCCGTTTGTTTCCAGCTATCCGGAAAATAGCCAAAACGAAATTGGGCATTTATATGCAAGTTATCAAAAAGACAATGAGCAGGCATCTGCCGGTTATTATTCGGTCTATCTTGAACAGCCAGATATTAAAGCGGAATTAACCGCTACCGCTAGAGTCGGTGTTCACAGATACAGCTTTGGTGATAAAGGCACGCCGCAATTATTAATCGATCTCGGCTATGCACAAAATTACGATAAAGCAATTGATACCTATTTTAAGGTGGCAAGTGAAACCAAACTGGTGGGTTATCGTAAATCGTCCGGTTGGGCCAAGTTTCAGCCAGTGTATTTTACCATGGAGTTTAGTGAGCCATTTCAATATCAGTTATATCAGGATAAATCTACGGTAACTGGCAGTTCAGTGCAGGCAAAAAAAACCGAAGCGGTATTAAGTTTCCCGCATTTAAAAAATAACCAGTTAACGGTGAAAGTGGGAATTTCTTATGCCAGCATCGACGGCGCAGGGAAAAACATCGCACTGGAAGCACCGGAATTTGATTTTGCTGGCACTAAGCTCGCGGCGGAAAACTTATGGCGTCAGCAGTTAAGCAAAATCCAGGTCAGTGACAATAATGAGGTATCAAAAACCAAATTTTATACTTCGCTTTATCATGCCTTTATTGCGCCGCACCTTTTTAGTGATGCCAATGGCGAGTATTACGGCGCGGACGGTAAAACTCATAAGGCACAAGGCTATAACCGTTATACCCTGTTTTCACTGTGGGATACCTTTCGCGCTTTGCATCCGCTGCTAACCATTACTAATCCTGAGATGGTGGATGATTTAGTAAAATCTATGGTCGCGTTTTATGATGAAGCGGGAATGTTACCGACCTGGGATCTAATGTCGAACGAAACCGATGTTATGATCGGTTATCACGCAGTGCCGGTTTTGGTGGATGCTTACTTAAAAGGACTAACGACTGTTAGTGGTGAAAAGCTGTTAGCAGCGAGTAAACATTCTGCGATGCAAAATCGTTTTGGCATCGATTTATTGAGAAAATACGGCCATATACCCTCAGAGCTCGAAGTAGAAGCGGTTTCGAAAACCCTGGAATATGCCTATGATGACTGGGCGATAGCGCAGCTTGCCAAAGCGCTGGGCAAAGACGAGGATTATCAGTATTTCAGTGAGCGCTCGCAGGCTTATAATCAGTTATTCGACGCAAAAACTGGCTTTATGCGCGGCAAAGATCAAAATGGCCAGTGGGTAAAAAACTTTAGTCCAACTCATGTTGATCACCGCACGACCGACTATACCGAAGCCAATGCCTGGCAATATACCTGGTTTGTGCCGCACGATGTTGCCGGATTAAAAGCTTTGTTTGGCAGCGAGCAGGCCTTTGTTGATAAGCTCGATCAGTTGTTTACCGTCAGTTCAGAAATGGAAGGCGATGTGTCACCCGATATTTCCGGGCTGATCGGTCAGTACGCGCACGGCAACGAACCTTGCCACCATATTCCGTATCTATATGCTTTTACTGAACAAAAATATAAAGGGGAAGCGAGGATCAAAGAGATCCGGGAAACCATGTATCGCGCTGAACCTGATGGCTTAGCCGGCAATGATGATGTTGGTCAGATGTCATCCTGGTACGTGCTAAGCGCGCTCGGCTTTTATCCGGTAAATCCTGCTGATGGTAATTTTGTCTTTGGCACGCCGTTATTTGATAAAGTGAATTTACAATTAGCTGGTGGCAAAGTATTAACCATAGATCAGCAGTACAGTAATGGTGAAAATTTTATTGAACAAGTGCAGCTGAACGGACAAAACTTGGATCGTCATTACATTAGCTATAGTGAAATCATGGCGGGCGGTTCATTACGCTTTTTGTTTCAGCACTGATAAAGGCAGGTTTTTGATAGCAAGATGACAAATCAGCAACACGAAATTTTTTATGTCGGTATCGATGGCGGTGGCACTAACTGTCGGGCGCGCATTGTCTCAAAGTCAGGGGAGTTAATCGGTCAGGGCTTAGGCGGTACGGCAAACCCGTCTCACGGCTTGTCTGTGGTGATCAAATCCATTATCACAGCAGTTAATATGGCGTTAAAGCAGGCTGGGCTTTCAGAGCAATTTTATAAAAACCTGGTGGTTGGCGCTGGTTTGGCGGGGCTGCATTTACCGCGTTATCGCGCCATGATGGAGCAGTGGCAGCACCCGTTTCGGGCGATTTATTTTACCGATGATCTCTATGCCGCCACTCTGGGCGCACATGATGGCATGGATGGCGCTGTCGCTATTGTCGGCACCGGGTTTAGTGCTTTATCTGTGGTAAATGGTAAGCAGAAGGCAATTGGTGGTTATGGTTTTTTACAGGCGGATCATTGTAGTGGTTCCTGGCTCGGTTATCAGGCGGTGCAGGCGGCTTTGCTGGCACACGATAAACTGGCGCCGAAAACTTTATTGAGCGAGCTGTTATTTGAGCAGCTTGATGCTCGCGGTTATCAATTGGCGGATAAACTGGCAGATGCCAAAGCGAGAGAGTACGGCACTTTGGCGCCATTAGTGTTTCGTGCGGCTCAGCAAGGCGATACGGTTGCCAAAGAGCTCATTGCTGACAGCTGTGATTTTCTTGAGCGAATTATTGTTTTGCTTTTGCAAAACAATCCACCGCGAATCTCGATCATTGGTGGGGTTGCCGAGCAGCTGGTGCATTACTTAGATAAGGATATCGTGGCTAAGCTCTCAACGCCGATCCATTCACCTGAATATGGCGCCATTTGCTTTGCCAGGCAGCAACATCAAGTGGCTGTGATTTCATAATTATTTACTTAACTATTGTAACGGGCAGTTAAATGACAACAAAAAGAACATTTTTAAAATTTGCCATAACGGGAGCCTCCGCCTTAGGTTCGGGATTATTCTCCAGGGCGATGGCGAAACCAAGCGCTGTTTTACCAGAAGTAAAAGTAACGAAAAATAAGCCGATAGTGATTTCCACCTGGCAACATGGCGTTGCCGCGAATAAGGCTGCCTGGCAAGTGTTGCTGGCAGGGGGCAAGGCAATAGATGCGGTAGAGCAGGGCGTGCGCGTGCCGGAAGCAGACCCTGAGGTGCGCACCGTTGGCCTCGGCGGTTATCCTGACCGAGAAGGTAATGTCACCTTAGATGCTTGTATCATGGATGAACAGCAAAACGCCGGTTCAGTTGCCTGTTTGCAACATATTAAACATCCAATTTCGGTTGCCCGTTTAGTGATGGAGAAAACCCCGCATGTCATGCTGGTTGGCGATGGCGCATTGCAATTTGCCAAGGAGCAGGGTTTTCAGCAAGAAAACTTACTGACCAAGCAGGCGGAAGCCGATTGGCGGCAATGGCTGAAAAAATCACAATATCAGCCGGTGATTAATATTGAAAATCACGATACTATCGGCATGCTGGCATTAGATAAAAATGGCGACTTATCTGGTGCCTGCACCACCAGTGGCGCAGCCTATAAAATGGCGGGGCGAGTTGGCGACTCACCGATAATCGGTGCTGGACTTTATGTCGATAATGAAGTCGGCGCGGCAACCGCAACCGGCATGGGCGAATTAATGATCAAAACTGTTGGTTGTCATTTAGTGGTGGAAATGATGCGCCAGGGAATGAATCCTACTGAGGCCTGTGAGGCAGCAGTTGAGCGAATTGCTGATAAACTTGGTGACTATCAACAATTTCAGGTTGGTTTTTTGGCGTTAAGCAAGTCAGGAGAATACGGCTCTTACTGTATTCAACCGGGCTTTAATTATGCGGTAACGGCTAAGTCTGGCACTGAACTGCTTGATGCGAAAAGCATATTATCTTGAGTGGGCAATAGCTCACTCATGCCATCAAATTTTATTAACTAAGTACTAAACATGTTAAAATTTCCCGTTTTACTGGCTCTGCTGATCTTAACTTTTAGCAATGCCGTCTTTGGTTATGGTAGCGAAAGTAAAATAATCAACTCGCCGGATAAGCATCTACAGCTTGAATTTTTATTAGCTAACGGCGAGGCAAAATACCGGGTATTGAGCAATAACATTGAAATTATTGCTCCCTCAAAACTCGGCTTTGTTTTTCTTAAGCAAGCCGCATTAGCGGGGAATTTTGTTTTATCCTCAGCTGAAAAGCGCAAGGTCAATGAAAGCTGGGAAAAACTTTGGGGCCAGTCGAATCAGGCGGTTGATCATTTTAACGAACTGACGGTAACTTTAACTGAAACTACGAAATTAGCGCGTCAGTTAGTGGTAGTTTTTCGTGTTTATAACGACGGTGTGGCGTTTCGTTATCAGTTTCCCGAGCAGCCACATTTAACGGATTTTGCCATTACTTCGGAGCAAACTGAATTTACCTTTACTGAAGATCTTAAAAGCTGGTGGACACCGGCAGATTATGACAGTTACGAAGCGCTATATCGGCAAACGTCGTTAGCCAAGGTGCAGGCGGTAAATACCCCTATTACCTTTAAGAGCAAAACCGGGCAATATTTCAGTATTCATGAAGCGGCATTAACGGATTATGCCGGCATGACCTTAGTAAAAAGTAAGGCGCATGCTTATCGGCTAACCAGTGAGCTAGTACCCTGGCCGGACGGCATTAAAGTCAAAGGAAAAACACCGTTTCAGTCGCCGTGGCGCACCATACAAGTGGCGAATAATGTCGCCGAGCTAATTGAGTCAGATCTGATCGTCAATCTTAACGAGCCGAGCGTTATTATTGATACCTCCTGGATCAAGCCAATGAAATATTTGGGGATTTGGTGGGGCATGCATATGCGCAAATATACTTGGCAGGCCGGGCCAAAGCATGGCGCAACTACCGAAAATACCAAGGCCTATATGGATTTTGCCGCCGCGCACAATATCGGCGGCGTGCTGGTTGAAGGCTGGAATCAGGGCTGGGAAAGCTGGCACAGTGCATTGAATGTGCAGGATTTTACCAAGGCGTATAGTGATTTTGAGCTAAAAGAAATCGTGAATTATGGCAAGCAGCGCGGCGTTGCATTAATCGGTCATCATGAAACCGGCGGTAATATTCCTATGTATGAACGCCAGATGGAAAGGGCATTTCAGCTCTATCAAGAGGCAGGAGTTCACGCGATAAAAACCGGTTATGCCGGGCATATGGTGCCTAAGGGTATGCATCATCACGGCCAACAGATGGTTAATCATTATCGAAAAGTGCTGGAGCTGGCGGCAAAGCATCAAATAATGGTCAATGCCCATGAACCGATTAAGCCCACCGGATTGCGTCGTACTTACCCGAACATGATGACCAGAGAAGGCGCGCGCGGTATGGAGTGGAATGGCTGGAGCGCTGGTAATCCGCCGGAGCATACCGTGACTTTGCCTTTTACCCGGTTATTAGCCGGGCCATTGGATTATACCCCGGGTATTTTTAATATCCTGTTTGATCCGCAGCAGCAATACCGTATTCACTCAACATTGGCGCGGCAACTGGCTATGTATGTTGTGCTTTATAGCCCGTTGCAAATGGCGTCGGATATGATAGAAAATTATCACCAGCAACCGGCGTTTGAATTTATTGGACAAGTGCCGACCACTTGGGATGAAACCAAGGTGCTGACTGGTGAAATCGGCGATTATATTATCACCGCCCGGCGCTTTGGCGAGCAGTGGTTTATTGGTGCGATGACAGATGAGCAGCCTCGGCAGTTAACCGCCGAGCTGGATTTTTTGGAACCTGGGATGACTTATACCGCAAGGGTATTTAGTGATGCCAAAAATACCAGTTATCAGCAAAATCCAACCGCTATTAACATTCAGTCATATCGTGTGAAAAAAGGTGATAAGTTAACTGTTGCACTTGCCGGCAGTGGCGGTCATGCTGTCTATCTTGCGCCAGTAAATGCAAAACAGGCGCTAGCGCCATCGATTAGCTTACACAATCAGCAGGCAATAGATAATTTTGAACTGTTTAAGCAGGCAAAGCGTTATGGCGAAATTATTCAGGTGAATCATCTGGCGGTTAATAAAAACGTTAAAATACTCAGTCAATATGATGCAGCTTACAGCGCGGGCGGTGATAATGCATTAGTCGATGGCATTGTTGGTGGGGCAGATTACAAAACGCTCTGGCAAGGTTATCGCGAGAAAGACTTAGATGTAGTGATAGATCTTGGCGAGCAGCAACAAATATCATCAATTGAAATTAAATTTTTGCAAAGTGTGCTGCATTCCATTTTATTGCCGAGCAAAGTACACTTTGCACTGTCAGATGATGGTGAAAGTTTTCAGCCTGTTGGTGAAATTAGCTTTCAGTCTGACGAGCATATGCCAGATTATCAGCGAAAGCATTTTACCGTTGAATTAAAAAACAAAAGTGCCCGCTATATTCGGGTACAGGCGAACAACATTGCTAAACTGCCCAACTGGCATATTCGCCCCGGGCAGGAATGTTTTATTTTCGCCGATGAAATTATCGTTCATTAGGGCGTGTTGATCTTTCAAGTTTGTTTTTGCAGCAGTTTGTTAGAAATTTATACAAGGCAGTGCTTTTGATGTGTGGTTGTTCCACATGATAAAGCACTAAAGACTTTATGCTCCTGCAAAGTCAC
>CAZUHQ010000032.1:0-32408 GCA_964620605.1 uncultured Thalassotalea sp. | reverse complement strand
GATACTGTCCTGAAGGTAAAAAATCTTACCTTTGGTTTCCATTTTCGACTCAGCTTGCTCAGTTTGCACGATACGGTAAACGTCTGTGCTATTGAAAGTTAAGGCTTCCAGCTCTTCTGTTGAAATATGACCATCATGATCACCATCCAGTAAGCCTAAATAATATGCAGAATCAGCACCATCTTCCATTGCCTCCTGAATACGTTGGTAGTCTGTTGCAGAAATTGCTCGTTCACCCGTCCAGGCACCATTTGAGTAATTACCTAAGGTTGTTCCTACATCGCCAGCACCAATAGAGTTATACTGGGCACCGTCACCGGTATAAACAGAGTTAG
The DNA here is from genome assembly GCA_964620605.1 of uncultured Thalassotalea sp. Taxonomy (GTDB): domain Bacteria; phylum Pseudomonadota; class Gammaproteobacteria; order Enterobacterales; family Alteromonadaceae; genus Thalassotalea_E. Next base: position 32,073 of record CAZUHQ010000032.1, on the reverse strand, counting down.
TAATATTTTCGTTAGTTTCCCACTCAAAACCGGTTTCAATGGTATGCTCACCAAAGTCAGTTTCAAAGTAGTATTCTAAGTTAACGTACATGTGTTCTTTGTTACGGTCACGTAACGTGTCTGCGCCTAAACCGCCAACATCGGTTTGTGCCTGAGTCGGGTTAATTGACTGAAACGCAACATCGTAACGAGTCGACTTATCCGCTGCAACATCTGATAACTCAGATTCATGACGCATCCAACCGGCATTGATCACTAAATCATCCCAGTAATGGGTATAATCGATCTTCCAGTTATCGCCACCACTTTTACGTGCACGATCTCGATGACTTAAGGTACTGATATCTCTTGAACCAGAAATTTCAGCCGGGTCATTAAAAAACGTTAATACCAAGCGGTCATCTTCGGTTGGCTGCCAGGTTAGTTTAGCAAAACCTAAGTCATCATCACGCTCTACAGTACGGCTAAACTCTCCGGTTGATGGGTCTACTACATCATCTTTACGGTTTTTCAGTTGATAAGATGCAAAGAACCATAACTCGTCTTTAATAATTGGACCGCTGAACGTAACCGCAGTGTCATAAGTAGAGAATGAACTGTCGGTTTTTGTCGAGCTTTCATAGTCACTCACTAAGCTATCATTTTGTAGATAATAGTTAATTGAACCGTGAAATTCATTACCACCTGATTTAGTAATAACACGAGACACTAAACCTGAACCACCGGCATATTTCGCCGGAATCCCGCCGGTAATAATCGACTGCTCCTGAATAATTTCAGAATTTATACTACCGCCAAAAGTACCCGTTACGTTATCAGTAACGTTAACGCCATCGATATAGTACACGTTATCTGAAGATGAACCGGCACTACCATAACGGGCATCAGGCACATCAGAGTAGTTAACCCCGGACTTTGATGACGGGTTACCACCTTGTGCTGGTTTTACCCCTGGCGCTAATTGCAGGTAACTTTGGTATGAACGACCTGTTGGTAAAGATTCCGTCATATCTAAAGTAATATCGATACCAGTTGTCGCTGAAGTGGTATCAATTGCAGCTACTGAGCGGCCTGAAACAACAATAGTTTCCATGTTGTCTGAAGCACTTTGTACCGCATAGCTTAAGTTTAAGCTTTTGCCGGTAACCACACGAACATTGTTCGCTTCAAACGGGTGAATCGCTGCACCGTTAATGCTAACTGTATATTTGTTTGACGCATCCAGGCCCCGTAAGGTGACATAACCTTCAGCATCTGTCATCGCTTGTCGGCTGGTTAAACTTTCAGGAGTTTTTACCAACACGGTTGCGCCAGCTACCGAATTACCATTGGCATCAGTAACGTGAATTTTCAAACCACCGGTTTCACCGGCAAAAGCCGAAGCTGACAAGCCTAAGGTTGTCGCAACCGCAATCGCCGCCAGCGATTTTTTAAAGGTATTTTTCATAATATATTTCTCTCTGGACTAATAAAATTAGTTGTTATTTTTATTTTGACTTTGACGTACATAATTTGTCAAAGATGTTACAAAAAAGTAACACTTGCACACTATTGCCTAAGAGAATATATTTTTCAAGCGCTTTGTTCTTTATAGAAAGTTGATTAAACTATTTCCGCCACCTTATCAAAAAAAACAAAAAAGCATATAAAACAAATAATTAATAAATAAAAAGCTATATGACATTATTATATTGTAATGAAAAATGTACAACAAATATCAAGTTACATTTGATGGCCATATATTTTACAAGTTACAAAAATGTAAAATATATTAGGGTGTATTGATAGCAATGAAGGACAAAGTTGGCTATATAGTGATGAAGTTAAACTTCTATGATGCAGAGAGATTAAGATAAAACTACCAAAACACTTTGGCAAAGCAAGCAGCGTAGCAAAAGCATATGAAAATAACTTAATGAAATATAAAAATGCCCATCAGTATAGCGCTGACAGGCATTCAATTGCTTTAAGTTATTTGCTTATCAACTAATTAGAATGATAAACGGGCACCTAAGTAGAAACGACGTGGTTCAACCCAGTTCATTTCTTCGCCATAGGCAAAAGTACCATCACCAGCGGCAAGATCTTGCACACGAATTGGCGCTTGATCATCTAAGGCATTAAAGACATCCAGGAAGACTTCACCTTTATAATCACCGAAGTCATGAACATACTTAACCCGTAGATCTAAAGTGCCATATGATGGTGTAACATCTGCACCCACTGCACCTGGTTCAACCCAACGAGCAGTGTATCCGCCATCTTCATACCCAGTATCTACCATCACAGGTAAATGACGCGAGCCTATTTGTGCGGTTTTGCTGTAACGGGTACCGGAATTCCAGCTATAAACCGCACCGATTTCAATACCATTTTCGAAATAGTAAGTCCCCATCAATTTCGCTTGATGCTCAATGTTACCCGGTTGCTTACCGTACATATGAGGCGCGCGAGGATCGATATTAACAATATCGCCCTGGTAATCAGCATTACCATCAGAGTTTGAGTTACCTTCCGCATCGTTATAGGTATAAGACGCTAACATGTTCCAGTTATCGGTACGTAACTTTCTAAAAGTCACTTCAACACCTTGATAGTCACGCTTACCACCGGCTAAGGTGCCAATAACATAGTTAGAACCTGGATTCTTATCATAACCAAAATAAGAGAGTGGCAAGTAATAATCGGTGCCTGCTAGAGCCCCTGGGTTACCTTCAGTATCTTCTGAGTATAATCCTAAATCGTAATCTTCCATGATGTCACGGGTCTTACGGTTAGTATAAGTCACAGAGATAGTGGTATCTTCCGTTAAGTTAGTCGCGTAACCTAATAAGAACTCATCAGTATATGGCGTTTTAGTACTTGGTGAGAAGAAGGCATCCTGCGTACCTACACCACCACGGGTTCTATAGGTTAACCAACGATCTTGTACAAATACTTGCTCTTCACGCACAGAGCCGGTTAAGTTACCGGCAAACCCCGTCATATCAGTACGAATTGGATCATAGTAGCGACCAACAAAGCCCCATACTTTCGACTCACCGTCACCGTTAATATCATAGGTGACACTTAAACGCGGTGCGATTTCCCAGTCAAAAGTAAAAATACTTTCACCGGTTGAAGCGATATGTTCCCATTCTTCAGCACGGATACCGGCATTAATAGTCCACTCATCAATAGTGATGCTGTCCTGGAAGTAGAATATCTTACCTTTAGTTTCCAATTTCGATTCAGCTGTCTGCGTTTGCGCAATACGATAAACATTAACTAAATCATTAGGATTACCTGCGGTACTATCAAATGTCAGATTGGCAACTTCATCTTCAGAAATACTGCCGTCGTGGTTTGCATCTAATAATCCCAGATAAAATGTATGATCGGCACTATCATCCATCGCCTTTTTTATCCGCGCAAAATCATCGGTAACAAATTCGACTGTGCCAGTAAAACCGCCTGAAACATAATCTGCCATTGATGTGCCACTGTCACCTGCACCAATAGAAGTATATTGAGCGCCATCACCGGTATAAACAGAGTTAGTAATGCTTTCATTAGTTTCCCACTCAAAACCGGTTTCAATAGTGTGCTCACCAAAGTCGGTTTCAAAATAGTATTCTAAATTAACATACATGTTCTCTTTGTTACGATGACGGATAGTGTCAGAACCTCGACCACCGATATCAGTCTGCGCCTGAGTCGGGTTAATAGAACTATAGGCAACATCGTTACGGGTCGATTTATCGGCGGCAACGTCAGATAATTCTGCTTCGTGGCGCATCCAACCGGCATTGACCACTAAATCATCCCAGTAATGGGTATAGTCTATCTTCCAATTGTCACCACCTTGCTTACGCGCACGATCGCGATTACCTAAAGTACTGATATCACTGGAGCCTGAAATATCTGTCGGGTCATTAAAAAATGTTAATACCAAGCGGTCATCTTCGGTTGGTTGCCAAGTTAGTTTACCAAAACCTAACTCATCATCACGCTTAACCTTACGACTAAATTCACCTGTTGCAGGGTCTACTACATCATCTTCACGGTTTTTCAATTGATAAGAAGCGTAAAACCAAAGTTGATCCTTAATAATTGGGCCACCTAAAGTAATGGCGGTATCATAAGTAGAAAATGAGCTGTCTGACTTAGTCGAGCTTTCATAATCACTCACTAAGCTATCATTTTGTAGATAATAGTTAATTGAACCGTGAAACTCATTACTACCTGATTTAGTAATAACACGAGACACTAAACCTGCACCACCGGCATATTTCGCCGGAATCCCGCCGGTTAAAATTGTTTGTTCCTGAATAATTTCAGAGTTGATATTACCACCATGAGTACCAGTGTCATTATCGGTAACGTTAACGCCATCGATATAATAAACGTTATCAGAAGACTGGCCAGCACTACCGTAACGCGCATCTGGCGCATCTGAATAGTTCACCCCGGATTTTGAGGAAGGGTTGCCGCCCTGACTTGGCTTAACGCCAGGTGCCAACTGAAGATAACTTTGATATGAACGACCGGTAGGCAAAGATTCCGTCATATCCAACGTAATATCGATACCGGTAGTCGCTGAAGCCGTATCAATTGCAGCTACTGAGCGGCCTGAAACAACAATAGTTTCCATGTTGTCTGAAGCACTTTGTACCGCATAGCTTAAGTTTAAGCTTTTGCCGGTAACCACACGAACATTGTTCGCTTCAAACGGGTGAATCGCTGCACCGTTAATGCTAACTGTATATTTGTTTGACGCATCCAGGCCCCGTAAGGTGACATAACCTTCAGCATCTGTCATCGCTTGTCGGCTGGTTAAACTTTCAGGAGTTTTTACCAACACGGTTGCGCCAGCTACCGAATTACCATTGGCATCAGTAACGTGAATTTTCAAACCACCGGTTTCAGCTGCAAAAGCCGAAGCTGACAAACCTAAGGTTGTCGCAACCGCAATCGCCGCTAGCGATTTTTTAAAAGTATTTTTCATAGTATGTTTCTCTCTGGACTAATAAAATTAGTTGTTTTTATTGTTAGCATATCCAATATGCACTCGTGTTACATAAAAGTAACACGGTCGAAATTCTGCCCAAGCAAATTAATTTGACAAGAGTGCACTCGCGACAAAATATTTATAGAAATACTTTATTTTCCACCATGAACAAACATACAACAAACTGATTTTACTAAGATTTATTTAATATTCATGTTGATTTACAGTCAAAATAAGAGAAAAACAAGAAACAATAAATAACAAACTATTACAAATAGACAAAATTAACAGGCAAATATGTCAAAACTGAAATTATTATAGAAATGTAAAAATAGAAAAAGGCTTTAGCCGTGGTAGCAATGGGTGGTATGTAAAATAAAGGCATCTTCCTTTAATTATGGTTATTACTCTAGGACTTGCAGCATCTTGTTTGTTTACCTAACAGCAGCTATCGAGACCATAACCAAAAAAATGACAATCGAGACAGCAATAAATAGACAAAACTTGATTGTTTTTCCATAGTAAGAGTAGTATTAGGCTTACATTAATAGACAAAGGTTGTTTATGGTTACTGACACTGATGGTTATGTTCATATCATCGAATATTTAACTGAGCATTTAAGCTTGTTTGAAAATTCCGCCCCCCAAACGGCAAATGGGATTTCGGTAATGGAAGTGATCGAGCAAGAGTTAACTGAACAGATAATTCTTGTCTGTAGTCAGAATGAACAATTAACCTTTAACCAACGCAATACCATTATTCGCGAAGTCGATGCAATTGTTTATGATCTGGAAGAAATCCTCTCTGGCGTTGTCAATAATCCAGTTACTGATCAACAACAATCCTTTTTGAAAGAGTTCGCTCTGCTGATCAAAAATCTATTCGATACTGAAGTACATTCTGGCGTACTAAGTTAACTTCAGCTTTATAAACACAAAGTTCGACTCAACCCATTCAGTCAGTTATTATGCAACCTTTAATTCAGGGGGATTGCATGAAAGCACAGGTAAAATGGATCGGCGAGGAGATATTTGCCGGTTTTTCAGAAAGCGGACACACTATCGTATTAGATGCTAACGGCGGTAAACTCGCACCGAGTCCTTTAGAAAACGTATTAATTTCACTTGGCGGCTGCTCTTCCGTCGACGTTGTCAGTATTTTACAAAAAGCACGCCAATCGGTAACTGCTTGCTGTGTTGAGATCACCGGTACTCGAGTTGATACTGTACCTAAGCTATTTTCGGACATCCACTTACACTTTATTATTACCGGGACAGATATCGCAGAAAAACACGTAAAACGTGCAGTGGAATTATCCGCCGATAAATACTGCTCAGTAGCTCTTATGCTCAACAAGGCGGTGAATATCACTCATGATTTTTCAGTGGTTGAGGCTAACGAAACAGGTTAATCACTAGTTAGTCAAAAAGAGTCGCCAATTATCATTAGCGCGGCTCTAAGTCAATCCTGCGAACAGTTACAAATCGCTCATCCAGTCCAACTGTTTATTCGCTTCCTGCTTTTTCTCCATCAACTGTCGGATCAACGGCGTTAAAATCAGCTCCATCGCTAAGCCCATTTTACCACCTGGCACAACTAAAGTATTCATACGAGACATAAATGAACCATCTATCATCGATAGATAATAAGGAAAATCAACATTGGTTGCTTCACGAAATCGAATGACGACAAAACTTTCGTCAAGCGTTGGAATGGCTTTCGCACTAAAAGGGTTCGAAGTATCTACCGTAGGTACCCGCTGAAAATTAATATGAGTACGGGAGAACTGTGGAGTAATAAAAGTAATATAATCCTCCATACTCTTAACAATACTGGCAGTAACCGCCTCCCGACTATGACCACGCTGATTAGTATCGCGAATGATTTTCTGGATCCACTCAAGGTTAACTATCGGCACCATGCCAATCAGTAAATCAACATGCTGGGCAACATCATTCTTTTCGGTGACTACACCGCCATGCAAGCCTTCATAGAATAATAGATCTGTCCCTTCCCCTAATGCCTCCCATGGCGTAAAAGTGCCAGGCATTTGATTATAAGGCACAGCTTCATCAAAGGTATGCAGGTAGCGACGCATTTTCCCCTTGCCAGTTTCAGAATAATCGCAAAAGAGCTTTTCAAGGGCATCAAAGTCATTCGCCTCGTCGCCAAAGTAACTGATCCTTCTACCGTCTTCACGCGCTTTACGCTTTTCCAAATCCATCTCCTGACGAGAATAACGATGGAAACTATCACCTTCTACTTTTGCAGAATTAATTCCTAAGGTGCGAAATATATGCTCGAATGATTCTGTTGTCGTAGATGTGCCGGCACCAGATGAACCTGTGACCGCAATAATAGGATTTCTAGAGGACATAAAGTCAGCCTTTTTAAATATCAGCACTTGTTATACGGTGATTTAACACTTGGGTCAAGCCATAGCATTTTTAGCAAAATTTTAGGCATAAAAAAAACGGAGCAAATGCTCCGTTTTTATCGCTAATAACTGTTGTTATTTACGCTTCTTCGCTAGCTTCTTCAACTTGCTCAGCAACTTCTTCAACTGCTGGACGGTCTACAAGCTCAACGTAAGCCATAGGTGCTTTATCACCAGTACGGTAACCGCATTTTAAGATGCGAGTGTAACCACCTGGGCGATCTTGGTAACGCTCACCAAGTTCGTTGAATAAAATACCTACTACTTCTTGGTCACGGGTGCGAGCAAACGCTAAACGACGATTTGCTACGCTGTCGGTTTTAGCCATAGTAATTAATGGCTCAACAACGCGACGTAATTCTTTAGCTTTAGCAACAGTAGTTTTAATAACACCGTGTTTAACTAAAGAACTTGCCATATTGCGGAACATCGCCTGGCGATGACTGCTATTACGGTTTAACTGGCGACCGCTTTTACGATGACGCATAAGTTAATCCTTATCTCTACTAATAAAAAATGATGACCGACTTAGTCGTTATCAGCAATGCTTTCTGGTGGCCAGTTTTCCAGGCGCATGCCCAGAGATAAGCCACGAGACGCTAATACGTCTTTGATTTCAGTTAAAGACTTCTTACCTAAGTTAGGTGTTTTAAGAAGCTCAACTTCAGCACGCTGTACTAAATCACCAATATATTGAATCGCTTCTGCTTTTAAGCAGTTCGCTGAACGAACAGTAAGTTCGAGATCATCTACTGGACGAAGCAAAATAGGATCGAATAAAGGTTTCTCTTCTTTCGGTTCTTCCTGCGTAATATCACGTAATTCAACAAAAGCATCCAGCTGTTCAGCTAAGATGGTTGAAGCACGACGAATCGCTTCTTCTGGATCTAACGTACCGTTAGTTTCCATGTCTAAGACTAGTTTGTCTAAGTCAGTGCGTTGTTCAACACGAGCTGAATCAACGTCATAAGCAATTCTTACTACAGGACTGAAAGAGGCATCTACCAATAAACGGCCAATTGCACGATCTTCTTCCTCGGCTTCGCGACGAGCTGATGCTGGAACGTAACCACGCCCTAACTCAACTTTGATACGCATGCTGATTGAACCGTCACCAGTTAAGTGACAGATAACATGATCTGGATTTGCAATTTCTACATCACCATCATGCTGAATATCAGCAGCCGTTACAGGGCCTTCACCAGACTTGGTTAAGGTTAAAACCGCTTCGTTTTTGCCTTCTAAACCAATAGCTAGTCCTTTAAGGTTTAACAGTATTTCAATGATGTCTTCTTGCACACCTTCTTTACTACTGTACTCATGTAATACGCCGTCGATTTCAACTTCAGTAACAGCACAACCTGGCATTGAAGATAATAAAATACGGCGTAAGGCATTACCTAAAGTGTGACCAAAACCACGCTCTAGCGGCTCTAAAGTAACTTTTGAGCGCGTTGGGCTTACAGTTTCTACATCAACCAATCGTGGTCTTAGGAATTCGGTTACAGAACCCTGCATGTGTGTCCTCTCTTAAAGTTCAACTTTACTTAGAGTAAAGTTCTACTATCAACTGTTCATTAATTTCGGCAGATAAATCTGAACGATCTGGAATACGTTTAAAAACGCCTTCCATTTTCTTATTATCTACTTCAACCCAGACTGGCTTCTCACGTTGCTCAGCTAATTCTAAAGCAGCGATGATACGCGCTTGAGTTTTAGACTTTTCACGAACAGAAACTACGTCTTCAGCCTTAACAGTGAAAGATGGAATATTAACAACTTTTCCATTCACTACGATAGCTTTGTGACTTACAAGTTGACGCGCTTCAGCACGAGTACTTGCAAAGCCCATGCGATACACAACGTTATCTAAACGTTTTTCTAAAAGTTGTAACAAGTTTTCACCTGTATTACCTTTTAAACGCGCAGCTTCTTTATAGTAGTTACGGAATTGCTTCTCTAATACGCCATAGATACGACGTACTTTTTGTTTTTCACGAAGTTGAACACCATAGTCAGATAAACGACCGCGACGAGCGCCGTGCTGACCTGGGATCATTTCGAATTTACATTTAGTATCGATCGCGCGAACACCAGACTTAAGGAATAAGTCGGTACCTTCACGACGGCTAAGTTTTAGCTTAGGACCTAAATATCTTGCCATTTTCTTTCTCCAACTATCCTATTAAACGCGACGTTTCTTAGGAGGACGACAACCATTATGAGGAATAGGTGTTACGTCAGTAATGTTGGTGATTTTGTAACCAGCAGCATTTAAGGCACGGATAGCAGATTCACGACCTGGACCTGGACCTTTAACGAACACTTCAATATTCTTCAAACCAAACTCTTGAGCCGCTTTACCAGCACGCTCTGCAGCAACCTGTGCAGCAAATGGCGTAGATTTACGTGAACCACGGAAACCTGAACCACCAGCCGTTGCCCAAGATAAAGCATTACCTTGACGGTCGGTAAGAGTTACGATTGTGTTGTTGAAAGAAGCATGGATATGAGCCATGCCATCAGCAACTTGTTTTTTTACGCGCTTACGCGTACGAACTGGAGTTTTAGCCATGTCTAATTACCTCGTTACTTCTTAATCGGCTTACGAGGACCTTTACGGGTGCGCGCATTAGTTTTAGTGCGTTGACCACGTAGAGGAAGACTGCGACGATGGCGAATACCACGGAAACAGCCAAGGTCCATCAGACGCTTGATGTTCATTGAAACTTCACGGCGTAAGTCACCTTCAACGGTGTACTTATCCACTTCTGCACGAAGCAAATCAATTTGAGCTTCGTCTAATTCACTGATCTTCGTAGATTCTGCGATACCAGCCGCCGCACAAATAGCTTTTGCACGAGTTGGACCGATACCGTAAATCGCAGTAATGGCGATTACTGCATGCTTACGATCAGGGATGTTAATGCCAGCGATACGGGCCACTAACACATCTCCTATTCAAAAATTAAAATAAACCGGTTGAAAAGCCCGTTAGGATACTCAACCAGCGACTTGTTTGCAAATCGAAGCGGCATTATACAGAAATATCTACATAATGCCACTGCTAAAGATTTAGCCTTGACGTTGCTTGTGCTTTGGTTCGCTACAAATTACACGAACAACACCAGCACGCTTAACTACTTTACAGTTACGACAAATCTTTTTTACGGATGCACGAACTTTCATTTTATACTCCGTTAAACCTAGCGGCCGTAGCCTTTGAGGTTTGCTTTCTTAAGCACATTGTCATATTGATGAGACATCAAATGCGTTTGTACTTGTGCCATAAAATCCATGATAACGACTACGATGATCAATAGAGACGTTCCACCAAAGTAGAACTGAACATCCCAGAACATTCTCATAAACTCAGGAACCAAACAGATAAAAGTAATGTATAACGCACCTGTTAAGGTTAAGCGTGTCATTACCTTATCGATATATTTAGACGTTTGCTCACCAGGACGGATCCCAGGAATAAACGCACCAGATTTTTTCAGGTTATCTGCTGTTTCACGCGGATTGAAAACCAATGCCGTATAAAAGAAACAGAAAAATACTATCGCAACTGTTAATAACATCATATATAACGGTTGGCCTGGAGAAATTGCAATTGACAATTCCTGTAACACATCAGCAAGCATACCATCACCTTGACCAAACCAGCTGGCAATTGAGCCAGGGAATAGCAAGATACTAGAAGCAAAGATTGGTGGGATAACCCCAGCCATGTTTACCTTTAGTGGTAAGTGCGTGCTTTGTGCGGCAAATACTTTACGACCTTGTTGACGTTTAGCGTAGTTAACAACGATACGGCGTTGACCACGTTCAACAAAAACAACAAAGAAAGTAACCGAAAATACGATAACAGCAATTAGCAATAATACTAATGGGTGAATTTCCCCTTGACGCGCCATTTCAGCTGTTTGACCAACAGCCGATGGCATACCAGCAACAATACCGGCAAAAATCAAAATAGAGATACCATTACCAATACCACGTTCAGTGATCTGTTCACCTAACCACATTAAAAACATGGTACCGGTAACCAGAGATACTACTGCAGTAAAGTAGAAACCTATGCCAGCATTCATTACTAGGCCAGGCATCATTCCAGGTAAACTCTTCGCAATTGCGATTGATTGGACTGTTGCTAATACTAAAGTACCGTAGCGGGTGTATTGGCTAATTTTACGACGTCCTGCTTCACCTTCTTTCTTTAATTCTGCCATTGCCGGGTGAATTACCGTAAGCAATTGCATAATGATAGAAGCCGAAATGTACGGCATAATACCAAGCGCCAATACTGAGGCTCGCTCAAGTGCACCACCGGAGAACATGTTAAACATTTCTACGATAGTGCCCTTTTGTTGATCAAACAACTGAGCTAATACAGCGGCGTCAATACCAGGGATTGGCACAAATGATCCTAAGCGGAACACTATCAGTGCACCGAATACAAACCATAATCTTTGTTTTAGCTCAGACAATCCGCCTGCGCCTTTACTTCCCTTTTGAGAAGCCATTCCTGGTGTAGCCATAACCTGTATTATTCCTCGATTTTTCCACCGGCAGCTTCAATCGCTGCACGAGCACCTTTAGTAACACCTAAACCACGCACTGTTACTGGTTTTGTGATTTCACCCGAAAGCATAATCTTAACCGTTTCAATGTTACGTGAAATAAGGTTTGCGTCTTTAAGTGCATGAATATCGACAACATCGCCATTGATGCTATTTAGTTCATGTAAACGTACTTCAGCGTGAACCAAAGATTTACGTGACGTGAAACCAAATTTAGGCAAACGTTGTTTTAAAGGCATTTGACCACCTTCAAAACCTGGACGAACACTACCGCCAGAACGAGACTTCTGACCTTTGTGACCACGACCACCTGTTTTACCTAAGCCAGAACCAATACCACGACCACAGCGTTTCTTGGCTTTCTTAGCACCTGGTGCAGGAGATAAAGTATTTAACTGCATTATTAATCCTCCACCTTGATCATGTAATGTACTTGATTAATCATACCGCGTACAGAAGGAGTATCTTCTAACTCAACTGTATGATTGATACGACGTAAACCAAGACCTTTCAATGTAGCTCTATGCTTCGGCAAACGACCGATAGAACTTTTAACTTGAGTTACTTTAACTGTTTTAGCCATGTTCAATTACCCCAAGATGTCAGCAACGCTTTTACCACGCTTAGCAGCAACAGCTTCTGGCGATTTCATGTTCGCAAGAGCTGACACAGTAGCGCGTACTACGTTGATTGGGTTAGTAGAACCGTATGCTTTTGACAATACGTTCTGTACACCGGCAACTTCAAGTACTGCACGCATCGCACCACCGGCGATGATACCTGTACCTTCAGATGCTGGCTGCATGTAAACTTTAGAACCAGAGTGACGACCTTTGATAGGGTGCTGTAAAGTAGTGCCCTTAAGATCGATAGTTACTAAGTTACGACGAGCCTTTTCCATTGCTTTTTGGATAGCAGCAGGCACTTCACGTGCTTTACCGTAACCAAAACCAACACGACCGTTACCGTCACCAACTACTGTCAATGCGGTGAAACTGAAAATACGACCACCTTTAACCACTTTTGATACACGGTTAACGGCGATTAGCTTTTCAGCCATATCACTTTGTTGTGAGTTTTCTTGATTATGATTAGCCATCATCAACCCCTAAAACTGAAGACCAGCTTCACGAGCTGCTTCTGCTAACGCTTTAACGCGACCATGGTAACGGAAACCTGAGCGGTCAAATGCTACAGACTCAATGCCTTTAGCTTTTGCACGTTCAGCGATTGCTTTACCAACAGCTGCTGCTGCGGCAATGTTACCGGTTTTTTCAACTTGTGCTTTCACTTCTTTATCTAAAGTAGACGCAGTTGCGATTACCTCAGAACCAGTTGGAGCGATCAATTGAGCGTAAATGTGGCGAGGAGTACGGTGAATGACTAAACGATTCGCACCCAGCTCGCTGATTTTAGCACGTGCACGCTTGGCACGGCGTAAACGAGATGTTTTCTTATCCATCGTATTACCCTACTTCTTCTTAGCTTCTTTACGGCGTACATATTCATCGCTATAACGAATACCTTTACCTTTATAAGGCTCAGGCTTACGGTAAGCGCGAATGTTCGCTGCTACTTGACCAACCAACTGCTTGTCAGCGCCTTTAAGCACAACTTCAGTTTGGCTAGGAGTTTCAACAGTGATCCCTTCAGGAATCGCGTGGCTAATCGGATGTGAAAAACCTAAAGATAAATCTAATGATTTACCCGCAGCTTTTGCACGATAACCAACACCGTTTAAAACTAATGTTTTTGTAAAACCTTTACTCACACCTTCAACCATATTGTTAATAATTGCGCGTGTAGTACCGGCGTGCATCCAGGCAGCTTTGCTCTCTTCAGTAACAACTGTTGTTAATGCATTTTCTTCTTGAGAAACACTAACTAAGCCGTGAATAGAATGAGATAATTCGCCCACTGGACCTTTAACTGTAATGTCTTGACCTGATAACGTTACGGTAACGCCAGCAGGAACAGAAACGGGTGCTTTTGCAACACGAGACATAATTAGCTCCTTACGCTACGAAACCGATGATTTCGCCACCTAAACCCGCAGAGCGAGCGGCGCGATCTGTCATCAAACCTTTAGAAGTAGAAACAATAGCAATACCCATGCCCGCTAATACTTTAGGAAGCTCAGTCGCTCCTTTGTATACACGTAAACCTGGACGTGAAACACGTTTGATTGTTTCAATTACTTCTTTACCTTCAAAATATTTCAATTCAACAGCTAACTCAGGCTTTACATCACCTGATACTGAAAAATCTGAAATATAACCTTCTTCTTTAAGTAAGTTAGCAATTGCAACTTTTACCTTAGAAGATGGCATTGTTACTGCAGTTTTTGCTGCAGATTGACCGTTGCGGATGCGTGTAAACATGTCCGCGATAGGATCAGTCATCATAACCATTTACTCCCGTGAATTACCAACTAGCTTTCTTAAGACCTGGAACTTCACCACGCATCATGTGCTCACGTAATTTAATACGGCTTAAACCGAACTTACGTAAGTAACCATGTGGACGGCCAGTCACGTTACAACGATTGCGTTGACGTGCAGGGCTTGAATCACGTGGTAAAGATTGAAGTTTCAATACCGCATCCCAACGTTCTTCTTCAGAAGAATTAACGCTTGAGATGATTGCTTTTAATGCACTACGCTTTTCAGCATATTGTGCAACTAGTTTAGTGCGTTTTGCTTCACGAGCTTTCATTGACGATTTAGCCATAACTCTACACCTTATTTCTTGAACGGAAAGTTAAAGGCAGTAAGCAAAGCATGACCTTCTTCGTTAGACTGCGCAGTAGTAGTGATAGTGATATCCATACCGCGAATCTTATCGATTTTATCATAATCGATTTCTGGGAAGATAATTTGCTCTTTCACGCCCATGCTGTAATTACCACGGCCATCGAACGACTTAGGGTTCAAGCCACGGAAATCGCGAATACGAGGAACTGAAATAGAGATTAAACGCTCTAAAAATTCCCACATACGCTCGCCGCGTAGAGTTACTTTTGCGCCAATAGGGTAGCCTTCACGGATCTTAAAGCCAGCAACTGATTTGCGAGCTTTGGTGATCAAAGGCTTTTGACCTGAGATTGCAGTAAGATCATTTGTGGCGTTCTCTAATACTTTTTTATCAGCAATAGCTTCACCAACACCCATATTTAGGGTGATCTTTTCAATCCGAGGGACTTGCATGACACTTTTATAGCTAAACTTCTTTTGAAGTTCAGCTACAACTGTATCTTTATAAAAATCATGCAGTTTCGCCATCGTTTACTCCAATTATTAAACTAATTCGTTATTAGATTTGAAGAAGCGTACTTTCTTGCCGTCTTCATCTCTAAAACCAACACGATCAGCTTTACCCGTTTTAGGGTTAAGGATCGCTACGTTTGAAACGTGTAAAGGTGCTTCTTTTTCAACAATGCCACCAGGCTGCTGTAACTGAGGTACAGGCTTAGTGTGCTTTTTGATTAAGTTAACGCCTTCAACGAATACCTTGCTTTCTTCAACAAGCACTTTGGTCACTTTACCAGTTTTGCCCTTGTCTTTACCTGCAAGTACGATTACTTCATCATCACGACGAATCTTAGATGCCATTATCGTGACTCCTTATAGTACTTCTGGAGCTAATGAAACGATCTTCATGAACTTTTCAGTTCTTAATTCACGTGTCACAGGCCCGAAAATACGAGTACCAATTGGCTGTAAGTTTGCATTAAGCATTACAGCCGCGTTTCCGTCAAAACGAATGGCTGAGCCATCCGGGCGACGAACGCCCTTTTTAGTGCGCACCACTACCGCAGTTAGTACATCACCTTTTTTTACTTTACCGCGAGGAATTGCTTCCTTCACTGCAACTTTGATGATGTCACCTATGCGTGCATAGCGACGGTGCGAGCCACCAAGGACCTTTATACATTGCACGCGTCGAGCGCCACTGTTATCAGCAACGTCAAGCTGTGTTTGCATTTGGATCATTTACATGTGCTCCGCTATTTATCTAGTATTAAGATAGAAATTCAAGGCCAAAAATTCGACCCGTCACTGCCTTTTTATCCCCACTCATAAGAAGAGGGCGCGAGATTATAACACCAGTAGAAAAAAAGTGGTACTTTATTTAAACAATTTTTATAAATTGCGCTAGTACCAAATAACTACCTACCAGGTGTTTACCTCCAAAAGAAGACAGCCAATAAAAAACGGCTCCATATGGAGCCGTTTTCAGTTAATTCACAAACAATTGTAAATTAGATCACTTTCGCTTTTTCTACTACATCAACTAAAGTCCAAGATTTAGACTTAGAGATAGGAGCACATTCACGAATAGTAACGATATCACCCATTGCACATTGGTTGTTTTCATCGTGCGCTTTCAACTTAGTTGAACGCGACATGAACTTACCATAGATAGGATGCTTAACACGACGCTCAATCAATACAGTGATAGACTTATCCATTTTGTCACTGATTACGCGACCTTGTAGTGTACGAATTTTATCGCTCATTACTTACCTGCCTTTTCAGCTATGATAGTCTTAACACGCGCAATATTGCGACGTACGGTTCTTAGCAAGTGAGTTTGTGCTAACTGGCCTGTGCTTGCTTGCATGCGATAGTTAAACTGTTCGCGCAAAAGCTCAAGTAATTCAGCATTTAACTCTTCAATGCTTTTCTCTTTTAATTCGCTAGCTTTCATTACATCACCGTTCTAGTTACGAAGGTTGTTTTGAACGGAAGTTTAGCTGCTGCTAAAGCAAATGCTTCACGCGCTAATTCTTCTGATACACCTTCCATTTCATAAAGAACACGACCTGGTAGAATTTGACATACCCAGTATTCTACAGAACCTTTACCTTTACCCATACGAACCTCAAGAGGCTTCTTGGTAATTGGTTTGTCTGGGAATACACGGATCCAGATTTTACCTTGACGCTTAACGTGACGAGTCATCGCACGACGAGCAGCTTCAATTTGACGCGCAGTCATGCGACCACGTTCAACTGATTTTAACCCGTAAGTACCGAAGCTAACTGAACTACCTACTTGTGCAAGACCGCGGTTACGCAATTTAAATTGCTTACGGAATTTAGTACGTTTTGGTTGTAACATTACTTATCCCCTACTTGCTCTTGCGGTTAGATCTTTTCTTAGGTTTAGCTGGCGCTTCTACCTGTGCAGGCATACCACCGATAACTTCACCTTTGAAGATCCACACTTTAATACCGATAGTACCGTAAGTTGTTTCACCACGCGCAGTTGCGTAATCGATGTCAGCACGTAAAGTGTGTAATGGAACACGACCTTCACGGTACCATTCAGAACGAGCAATATCTGCACCGCCTAAACGACCGCTAACTTCAACTTTGATACCTTTAGCACCTAAACGCATGGCGTTTTGAACTGCGCGCTTCATCGCACGACGGAACATTACACGACGCTCTAACTGGCTACCAATACTGTCAGCAACAAGCTGCGCATCCATTTCTGGCTTACGTACTTCAGCAATGTTGATTTGCGCAGGAACACCGGCGATTTTAGATACTTGTAAACGTAATTTTTCTACGTCTTCACCTTTCTTACCGATAACAACACCAGGACGAGCTGTGTGAATTGTTACACGGATAGATTTAGCTGGACGCTCAATCACGATTTTTGATAATGATGCACGCTTAAGCTTTTCAGATAAATATGCACGAACTAAATGATCGCCGTGTAAGTTATCTGCAAAATCTTTGCTACTTGCAAACCAAGTAGACGCGAAAGGTTTAGTGATACCTAAGCGAATACCATTTGGATGGACTTTTTGACCCATTCTAATATCTCCTAGCTATCAGCTACAATCACAGTGATGTGACTTGTACGCTTAAGGATACGATCCGCGCGACCTTTCGCACGAGGCTTAATACGCTTCATTGTTGGACCATCGTCTACAAATACTGTTTTAACGAATAATTCATCAATGTCTGCACCTTCGTTGTGTTCTGCATTAGCAATCGCTGAGTTTAAAACTTTTTTCACTAAAACTGCAGCACCTTTGTTGCTGTAGTCTAAGATTTCAAGAGCTTTCTCAACGTTTAAGCCGCGGATTTGATCCACTACTAAACGTGCTTTTTGTGCTGAACCACGGGCAAATTTATGTTTAGCAATAGCTTCCATTTAACTTCCCCTTATCTTTTCGCTTTCTTATCGACGACGTGGCCGCGATAAGTACGAGTTGGTGCAAATTCACCTAATTTGTGACCGATCATTTCTTCGGTAACAAATACAGGAACGTGTTGACGGCCATTATGGACAGCAATGGTCAATCCGATCATATTTGGTATGATCATTGAGCGACGGGACCAAGTTTTAATTGGCTTTTTATTCCCGCTTTCCACCGCTTTCTCTACCTTCGTCAACAAGTGTAGGTCAATAAATGGACCTTTCTTGAGAGAACGTGGCATGGTGATTCCTCTTTAATTAATAAGTACTATTATTTAGTACGACGACGTACGATAAACTTATCAGTACGCTTGTTCTTACGAGTCTTATAACCCTTAGTTGGTACACCCCAAGGAGATACCGGATGACGACCGCCTGAAGTTTTACCTTCACCACCACCGTGTGGGTGATCAACTGGGTTCATGGCAACACCACGAACTGTTGGGCGAACACCTCTCCAACGTTGAGCACCAGCTTTACCTAAAGAGCGAAGCATGTGTTCAGCGTTACCGATTTCACCTAAAGTAGCGCGACAGTCTGCTTCGATTTTACGCATTTCGCCAGAGCGAAGACGTACAGTTACGTAAGCACCGTCTTTAGCAACTAATTGAGCATAAGTACCCGCTGCACGAGCGATTTGAGCACCTTTGCCAGGTTTAAGTTCGATTGCATGAATAACACTACCTAAAGGCGTGTTACGTAATGGTAAAGTGTTACCTGCTTTGATCGGCGCATCTACACCAGACTGGATTGAATCACCAGCTTTTAAGCCTTTAGGGGCTAAGATGTAACGACGTTCACCGTCTGCATATAATACTAACGCAATGTTAGCACTACGGTTTGGATCATATTCCAAACGCTCTACAGTTGCAGGGATACCATCTTTAGTACGTTTAAAGTCGATTACGCGATAATGATGCTTGTGACCACCACCAACGTGACGAACTGTAATACGACCAGTATTGTTACGACCACCAGACTTAGAGTTTTTCTCTAACAATGGAGCGTAAGGCTTACCTTTGTGCAACTCTGGGTTAACCACTTTAACAACGTGGCGACGACCCGGAGAAGTAGGTTTACATTTTACGATAGCCATTTATACCTTCTCCTATGCTTCTGCGCCAACGAAGTCGATGTCGCTGCCTTCAGCAAGAGTCACGTAGGCTTTTTTCCAGTCGCTTCTGCGACCAAAACGAGCACCAGTACGCTTTGTCTTACCTTTAACATTTAATGTGCGAACACCTTCAACTGAAACTTCAAAAAGTTTCTCAACAGCTGCTTTGATTTCAGCTTTAGTAGCATTTGTAGCAACTTTGAAAACAACCGTGTTGTTTGCTTCAGCAGCCATAGTGCTTTTCTCAGAAATGTTCGGTGCCAAAAGCACTTTTAACAAACGTTCTTCGCTTATCATGCTAACATCTCCTCAATTTGCTTAACTGCAGAAGCAGTCATCAATACTTTTTCGAAACCAACTAAGCTTACAGGGTCGATACCCGCGACGTCGCGAACGTCTACCTTGTATAAGTTACGAGCAGATAAGAACAAGTTTTCAGTTACTTCTGGCGTAACGATCAACACGTCTTTAAGCTCTAAACCTTTAAGCTTGGCAACTAATTCTTTAGTTTTTGGCGTTTCAACAGCAAAATCATTGACCACAACTAAGCGTTCTTGACGAACTAACTCAGACAAGATGCTAGCGATAGCACCACGGTACATTTTACGGTTTACTTTTTGGCTGTGGTCTTGAGGCTTAGCCGCGAATGTTACGCCACCAGTTCTCCAGATAGGACCACGAGTTGTACCAGCACGAGCACGGCCAGTACCTTTTTGACGCCATGGTTTTGCGCCACCGCCGCTTACTTCTGAACGAGTTTTTTGAGCACGAGTACCTTGACGAGCACCAGCTGCATAAGCAACTACTACTTGATGTACTAACGCTTCATTAAACTCACGTCCAAAAGTTGCTTCGGAAACTTCAAGAGCGCCTGAAGCGTCTTTTAATGCTAATTCCATCACAAATCTCCTGGGCGTTATGCTTTAACAGCTGGTTTGATGATTACGTTGCCATTGATAGCGCCCGGAACTGAACCTTTGATAAGGAGCAAGTTACGCTGTGCATCAACACGAACCAATTCAAGGTTTTGCGTAGTAGTCTTCGCAGCACCCATGTGGCCAGACATTTTTTTGCCTTTGAATACACGGCCTGGTGTTTGACACTGACCGATCGAACCGTTAGAACGGTGAGAAATAGAGTTACCGTGGGTAGCATCTTGCATGCTAAAGTTCCAACGCTTAATACCACCTTGGAAACCTTTACCTTTAGAAGTACCGGTTACATCTACTAATTTAGTTTCGTTGAATAGCTCAACAGTGATTTCGCTACCAGCGGCTAAATCAGCACCTTCACCTTCCGTTAAACGGAATTCCCATAAACCACGACCTGCTTCGATACCTGCTTTTGCAAAGTGACCAGCAGCCGGCTTGTTTACACGGTTAGCTTTCTTAGTACCAGTAGTAACTTGAATCGCTGAGTAACCATCGTTGTCTACAGTTTTTACCTGAGCAACACGGTTAGCTTCAACTTCTAGGACGGTAACTGGAGTTGAAACGCCATCTTCAGTGAAGATACGAGTCATACCAACTTTACGTCCAACTAGACCTATAGTCATGTTAAAACCCCCTATTAACCCAAGCTAATTTGAACGTCAACACCCGCTGCCAAGTCTAAACGCATTAACGCGTCAACAGTCTTTTCAGTAGGTTCAACGATATCAATTAAACGCTTGTGAGTACGAATTTCGTACTGATCACGCGCATCTTTGTTAACGTGTGGAGAAATCAAAACTGTGAAACGCTCTTTGCGAGTAGGTAATGGAATAGGACCACGAACCTGTGCGCCAGTACGCTTAGCAGTGTCAACGATTTCTGCTGTAGATTGATCAATCAAACGATGATCGAACGCTTTCAAACGAATGCGAATTCTTTGATTTGACATGAAGACAAATCCCCAATTATAAAGAACGAACAAAATACTACCCATCGCCTTCCTTTTAGTAGAAGGGGGGAGTATCGCTAATAACATTCAACTCCCTATCGGAGTTGCTGTGTGAGCTAAATCCTCTTCTCTAATAAAAAGACAATTTAGCTAAATTCTCGTCGGCCAAGCCAAACGTGAGCGCGTATTATACATAAATAAACAAATGAAGCAACTATTGTTTAAAATACCTACACTGTTCTTATTATTAGAATATCACGCGCTCAAATTTTTAATGATTCTTCAATCGATTAACCACTTTTATTGACGTATTGATTTCTTGACTGGATTACAGCCCCCATACGTTCAGCGACGATTCTGGTTAAGCTATTTTGCATTTTACCTTCTTTACCCATTTCCAATAAATACTCTTTCGTTTCATCCGCTGAGGCTAAATCGAAGGTTAAGCTAAAGCCCGTCGCTTGCGGTTTATTCACTTTACGCTCAACGACAACCACTTTATCTAATGCCATGCCAGTGCTTTTATAGTGCTCTGCTAATGCAAGTAATAACTGGTCAAACTCAAATTGTACCTGTTTTGGTAATTTTGCTTGACCGTAGACATTATTTTTTCCATCAGTCGCTGCCAATTGGTAAAACGCTTCTGGTACTAATACCGGTACATGCTTTGTAGTGACAGTTTTTTCCCGACCATTTCGTAACAGGGTAAAGGATAATTCCTTACTGTAAGGAATAGTTTTTACATACTGATTAAGTAATCTATATGGATTTTTTCCGTTACCAGCAAGTTCTTTTTCTTCACCTAGTTTTGTCACGATATCACCCGCTTTAATATCCAGCGTACTGGCGATCGAGTTAGGAATGATCATTTTGACAGCATAACCGTTGCTATTACCTTTACTGGTATCAAAAACAATCCCAAAATACTGGTTTTCTTTAATAGGAAAAACATTGGTTTTCACTGTTTTTTGATGATGTGCCACCTTATTCATCGTCAACATCAATTGCTGTTCTAACTCTGCAGGCAAACTTTCAGTTGTGACAAACCTTTTATTTTTATTAGCTTCTATCAAGGGAGCTATATCACAAGTTAATGGTTGTGTTTCATCTTTTTCAATATAAACACCATCTTGCTCAGAGTAACCAATACGATAATAATGACCCGCTTCGGCGTTCAAATGAAACATCCGCTGTACAGGTTGAGGTGGGTTAGAAATTTGACGACCACGAGAAATATTTTTGTTATGAACAATATATTCGTCTTTTATCCATTCATTAAGCACTATGGTATGTTCGCCAACCTCTACTAAATAACCATATTCTCCGTTTGCAATCTTCTTTGCTACTTTTTGTTTCTTATCCGTCAAAGCAACAGCCTTACCATTACTACCCGCTAATTCTAAAACACTAGCTTCACCATTTAATGTTCCAGGAGCAAAGTTAAATACTGCGCATTCTTCATTTGCATTACTTGCCGTGCTAAGCAGAGCGCTAGCCACCATCATTAAAGTTTTACACATTTTTTTATTCATTCTAATTTTCCTTATCGTTAATGCTCAACTGCAAACAAAGACTTCAATAAGTGCAGCTTAGCTATCTGTATTTGTATTAACTAGCCACCGATTAGCTTACATGCTAATACGCTGATAGCCAAACTCGCTTAGTTCTTAGTAGAATTGTTACCTGAACCTGAGTTGCCACTATTGTTCCCAGAATTGACTCTGTTATGGCCTATACTGCTATGACCAACATATGAACTGGCAGGCATTGAAATGATATTCTCACGTTCAGCAACAACCCTAATAATACTGTCTCTGACAAATCTGTTCCGTGGTTTATCTTGAGCCTGCTGAATATACTTTTCTGAATGCATATCGAACATCACGGAAAAAGCAGGAATATAGTCAGGCTGATACACTCCGCTGAGTTCAACAATATCACCCGTTCTCATTACGGAAAGAAAGATTTTTTGATGTGGCTGCCAATTTTGCACTTCAGATAAAAATGTTTTAACACTATCGGTTAATAACGCTTTATTCGCACCACTGACAATAATGTCGCCGGCTTTTACTCCTAATTTTGATAATGGGCTATTGCTTTCCACAGCGCTAACCAAAAGCCCCTTACCGCGCAGAGCTTTACCTTTTAACCCTAAACTTTTACTAACGCTTTTCGCTCGTGTAAGGCGAATATGATCTGCATTTATCCCCTTTGATTCGTAATAACGCTGTAATGCTAGAATTTGCCGTTCATAGTCAAACTCAAGAGTAGAATCAATTTTTTGAGTATTAATGATTTCAAAAGGCTCAACCTCAGCCTCATCTAAAAAGTAATTGCTACCAGGGATAATAGGTACACGGTTCTCTCCTGTTACACCGACGGCGGCGCCATTTCTAAGTACTTGAAACTTAAGTTCTGCTTGGTAGCCACGACTCTTTATATACTCATTAAATAATTCCCGCGCAGATCCCTGGTTTTGATCAACTTGCTGTTCACCAAGTTGAGAAATCACATCACCAGACTTCAGCCCAATATTAGCCGCCAGCGAAAATGGCAAAATAGATAACACTTTGATTTGACCATCATTGGTATATTTATCATCAATAACTGCACCAAAATAACCGTCTGTTTTAATCGGCATCACATTGGTTTGCGTGTTAATTGTATTCTGATGATAATGATTAAGGCGCATCATTATATCGAGTAATGATTGTTCCATATGGCTTGGTAATGGTTCATTATCTACATATAAACTATTACTTTTTCCTAGCAATTTTTCTGAGTCAACAATGCATGGTTGCTGTTGCTGGGCAATGATTTTAAACGCCGCATTTTCCGAGTTTTCCGTAAGTCCAACCTGAAAATTATGATCTGCTGCCACTTTGATATAAGCGACTTTCATTTTTAACGCATCAAAATCTTTCGTGCGTTGACGATAACGACCATCAAAACGATCGGCTTTAAAAAATGACACTGGATACTGGATAAAAGTAATCGCATGTTCCCCCGGTGCGATTTGATATTGCACCGCCCCATTTCTGATTTGCTGAGCCGTACGATTAAACTCTACCGGCTTACTATCTACCGCGGCAATATCGATCACGTAATCTTCCGATTGTTGAAAGGATAGGTTGGCACATTGCTGATCTTCATTAGCATTTGCCCATGAACTAATGGCCGCTAATGCTAAAGTTGACCATTTAAATACTAAATTCATTGCTATCTTCTCCCATAGACAATAAATGCTGTTGAATAAGTTCTTTGCGTTTTTGCAAAATATCTAATTTTTCTTGAGTGCTAGTCGCTTGGTATAACTCAACATCCAAACTTCGTAGCTGCTCCACTAAGGTTGCTTGGCGAAAAGTTATTCGCTGTTCAAAGTTAACTTTGTCTTCCAACATCATGTTTACTAGTAACACATCTTCAATTTGCTGCTGTAAGTTATAATTACTCCACATCAACCAGCCAACCGCCGCAAAAAATATTGAGGCTGCGCTCGAATAGAAAAAGCGTCTGAACATTGAATGTTTCTTCGCTTTAACATCTCTACTCAAATCTTGCCAAACGGCCGCTGGTGGCGTCATTACTTCCATATGCTTTGCCGACACAGTCAACGCCATTAACTTTGCCCGCTCAGTGGCACACTGAGTACATTGCTCTATATGCCTGAGCTCTAATTCGGTTAATGACTCAATTAGCCGATCGCTATTAATATGCATGTTCTTTAACCTCTTGAAATAATCGGATCCGCTTTAGTGCGCGGGAAACGATAGATTTCGAATAACTTGGTGTTTTCTCAACCAACACGGCGATTTCTTCATGGTTATATTGTTCAACAATAAACAACCATAAAACCAAGCGCTCCACTTCTGATACTTTCGCCAATAAAGATTCTATTAATTGACTGTCGATAATTTTTTGAGAAATACAGGCGGCAACTTCAAAACCGTCTTCTGGCAGTTCTTCCATCAACACCACACGTTTTTCCCGCTTAATAAAATTTAAGGTATTGTTAAACGCAATACGCTTAGCCCAGGCAATAAAAGATTGCTTATTTTTATAAAATTGCAGTGATTCAAAAATATCGATAAAAGTATCATGTAATAGCTCTTGTGCCGTATCTTGTTGACGACATATCTTAAAAATCACTGTATATATTTGTGGGGATATTAGTCGGTAGCAGCGTTCGAAAGCATCAGTGCTTCCTTGCTTCATTTGCTCGACTATACCTTCTTCCCAAATATCCAAAATACTTCCTTATTTTATTGTTCTGTATAATCAAACAACTGAAATTAAAAAATCGTCGCAACTTTTTTAAATTTTTTAAATAAAGTAAAAACTGCATCTAACCTGAGAGAGGCTTTGTCTATTTGAGCAATGAACTCAGCAGCAAAACCCAAGATGCTCTAGACTAGCATATCAATTCGCCCGAAATACCAATTTTATTGCCCCTTACTATGTTTGTTTGCATTAACTTCTGCTATACTCGCGCGGTTTTTAATCACTAACCCTTAGAGCAAAGCAATGTCAGATTTAAGCAAATACAGAAATATTGGTATTTTCGCTCACGTTGATGCGGGTAAAACCACAACAACTGAACGAATTTTGAAACTTACAGGTAAGATCCATAAGTTAGGTGAGGTTCATGATGGTGAATCAACAACTGACTTCATGGAACAAGAAGCTGAGCGTGGTATTACTATCCAGTCAGCGGCAGTAACTTGTGAGTGGAAAAAGCACCGTTTTAACGTAATTGACACTCCGGGTCACGTTGACTTCACTGTTGAAGTATACCGTTCATTAAAAGTTCTTGATGGTGGTATCGGTGTATTCTGTGGTTCTGGTGGTGTTGAGCCACAATCAGAAACTAACTGGCGCTACGCGAACGAATCAAAAGTAGCTCGTTTGATTTTCGTTAACAAATTAGACCGTTTAGGTGCAAACTTCTTCCGCGTTAAAGATCAAGTTAAGAAAGTACTTGGTGCAAATCCACTTGTGATGACTTTACCAATCGGTGAAGAAGATGATTTCGTAGGTGTAGTAGACGTATTAACTCAAAAAGCTTACGTATGGGATGATTCAGGTCAACCAGAAAACTACGAAGTCACTGATATCCCAGCTGATTTAGTAGACCAAGCTGCTGAGTACCGTGAACAGTTAATCGAAACTGCTTTAGAAGCAGACGAAGATTTACTAATGGACTACTTAGAAGGTGAATTAGACCCTTCAATTGAGCAAATCAAAGCCTGTATCCGTAAAGGTACAAACGAATTGTTATTCTTCCCTACGTATTGTGGTTCAGCATTCAAAAACAAAGGTATGCAACTTCTTCTTGACGCTGTTGTTGATTATTTACCAGCTCCAACAGAAGTTAACCCTCAGCCGTTAACTGACGAAGAAGGTGAGCCAACTGGTGAATACGCTATCGTTGACGCAGATAACGAACCATTCCGTGCTTTAGCATTTAAAATTATGGATGACCGTTTCGGTGCCCTGACTTTCGTACGTATCTACTCAGGTCGTCTTAAGAAAGGTGATACTGTACTTAACTCATTCACAGGTAAAACTGAGCGTATCGGCCGTATGGTAGAGATGCAAGCAGATGACCGTACTGAGTTAACAGAAGCGCAAGCCGGTGATATTTTAGCTATCGTTGGTATGAAGAACGTGCAAACCGGTCACACCTTATGTGACGTTAAGCAGCCTTGTACGCTTGAAGCCATGGTATTCCCAGAACCAGTAATCTCAATCGCTGTTGCGCCTAAAGATAAAGGTTCAACTGAAAAAATGGGTATCGCTATCGGTAAAATGGTTGCTGAAGATCCTTCATTCCAGGTTGAAACTGACGAAGACTCGGGTGAAACCATCCTTAAAGGTATGGGTGAATTGCACTTAGATATCAAAGTAGATATCTTAAAACGTACTTACGGTGTTGAACTTGAAGTTGGTAAACCACAAGTTGCTTACCGTGAAACAATTACTCAAGCAATCGAAGATTCTTATACTCATAAGAAACAATCTGGTGGTTCTGGTCAATTCGGTAAAATTGATTACCGCATCAAACCAGGTGAGCCAAACTCAGGCTTTAAATTCACATCAACAGTTGTTGGTGGTAACGTTCCTAAAGAATTCTTCCCTGCTATCGAAAAAGGTTTTGCTAGCATGATGGAACAAGGTCCAGTTGCTGGCTTCCCTGTACTTGACGTTGAAGTTGAATTATTTGACGGTGGTTATCACGCGGTGGATTCATCAGCGGTTGCCTTCGAAATCGCAGCAAAAGGCGCTTTCCGTCAATCAATGCCAAAAGCTGGCGCACAACTTCTTGAGCCGATCATGAAGGTTGACGTATTCACACCAGAAGACAACGTTGGTGACGTAATTGGTGACCTTAACCGTCGTCGCGGTATGATCAAAGACCAAGAAGCTGGCACTACAGGTGTTCGTATTAAAGCTGACGTTCCATTATCAGAAATGTTCGGTTATATCGGTCACTTACGTACTATTACTTCAGGTCGTGGTCAATTCTCTATGGAATTCAGCCACTACGCTGCTGCTCCACAAAACGTAGCTGAAGAAGTTATCGCTGAAGTTAAAGCGCGTAACGAAAAAAAATAATGCTAACCTAAGTTAGCTTATGCAAAGCCCTGCTATTTAGCGGGGCTTTTTGATCTCAGTTAGCAAAGCATTCATACCAATTCCTGTCATACTTTTTTACAATTCGACTCACTTTTACCACCAGATTTACCGTTAATCGCAACCTACACTACGTTAATCTTTTCCCGGTTAACTTAAGCAAAATCTCAGGTAAGATACTGGCAAACACAACAATGGGATGAGTTATCATGTTAAAACTAACAAAAATCGCTCTAGCTACAACCATGTTTAGCACTGCTGTTAGCAGCTACGCAGAAAACTTTACCTTCCAAACGGAAGTTAAAGATAAAGCCGACACCTTAGTGGTATTTCACGCCAGCGATAATAAATTTAAATCATTTAAAGAATTTGACGCCAAGACACAAGGTCAATTAAGCAAAGCCTTGACGGCCAGCGACTTTAACAGCAAGTATGGTAAATTTGTTACTGTACTGGCTCCTAATAACCTCGACTATCAAAGAGTCTTAATCGTTGGTGTTGACGATAATAAACTGTCTAAAGACATGCTCACTAAACTGGGCGCTGACATTTCCGCACAGTTAGAACATGAAAAAATTAACACTATCGCTGTTGCCACCGATGATTTAGGCGAAGCCAATTCCAGAAATAACGCCGAAACAAGCGCTCTATTAGCACACGGCATCAACTTAAGAGCTTATAGCTTTGATAAATACCATAAGGAAAAGCGTCAGCAGAAAAACTACCTGTTTGACGTTAATAACGCTAAGGCGAGCCAAAAAGCCTATACGCCTTTAGCTCATATCGAAAGCGGTGTATTTCTGGCGCGCGATCTTACTAATGAAACCGCAACAGAAATGACGCCTGTTGAATTTGCCCTAGCAGCACAAGCACTCAAAAAGCTAGGTGTTAAAGTTAACGTATTAACACCAAAAGAAATTAAAAAATTAGGCATGGGCGCATTAGAAGGGGTTGGTCGCGGTAGCCTTAACGGTTCACGCTTAGTCGTTGCTCATTATCAGGGCAGTGACGATGCCCCTATCGCTATTGCGGGTAAAGGCATTACCTTTGACTCCGGTGGCTACAATATAAAAACCAGTAGCTCAATTGCTCATATGAAAGTTGATATGGCCGGCGCAGCTGCAGCATTAGGTACCATTAAAGCACTGGCACTGAGTAAAGCCAAAGTCAACGTGGTAGCGGTAATGGGTATGGCTGCCAATATGGTGTCAGAGCACTCAGTCGCACCTGGAGATGTGCTAACCACAGCCGAAGGTTTAACCGTAGAAATTACCAATACCGATGCAGAAGGGCGTTTAGTACTTTCTGATGCCATGTGGTATGCAAGAAAATACTATAATCCGCAGATCATGGTAGATTTAGCAACTCTAACGGGTTCAAAAATACGCGCTGTCGGTAATGACTATGCAGCAATTTTTTCAGAAAATGACGAGCTGGTCAGTGAGCTCACTTATGCGGGCAAGCAAGTAAACGAAAACCTGTGGCGCCTACCCTTAGGTTATAAAGAAAAACTCAAAAGTGATATTGCAGATCTGCGCAATACCGGTACTGGCGGCCCAGGTGCCACCACGGCAGCAAGTTTCTTACAGTATTTTGCTGGCGACATAAAATGGGCTCATTTAGACATTGCAGGTAACGCATTAGCAGATTCTGCAAAGGGTGAAATGCCTAAAGGCGGTACCGGATACGGCGTACGCTTATTGACTGAGTGGCTACTTAATCACGCCAATAAGTAGAGCTTACAAATAAACAACAAAAGCCTGCAAGTTTGCACTTGCAGGCTTTTTAATCCACTTAATCTTACTCTTCTTTAATAATATGAACATCCCGTTGTGGGAAAGGAATAGTAATACCCGCCTGATCGAACGCAATTTTCAGGTTTTCATGAGTTGAAAAATAAACACTCCAATAATCATCAGATTGACACCAGGGGCGCACGGTAATATCAATCGAACTTGCGCCATGCCCTGAAACAAAGACATCTGCACCTGGCTCTTTTAATACCTGTGCATTATCATCCAATACTTGATGAATAATCGCTTTTGCCTTGGCAATATCATCGCCATAGCTGATACCAAAGAGCATATCGACGCGGCGTGTCGGTTCCGCAAAGATATTCTTTACGCAGCCATTAGACAGTAAGCCATTAGGCATATAAACCCTTTGATTGTCTAGCGTAGTAATTAATGTATTAAAAATTTGAATTTCAACCACTCGCCCCACATGCCCTTGTGCCTCAATAACATCGCCGACTTTGAAAGGTTTAAAAAATAAGATCAACACACCACCAGCGAGATTTGACAAACTCCCCTGCAACGCCAAGCCCACTGCTAAACCGGCAGCACCTAGCATGGCGATTAACGAGGCGGTTTCTACACCGACCATAGAAGCAAAAATGATCACCAAGATCATTTTTAATACGATGCCAATAAAACTCAGCAAAAAGCGTTGTAAGGTTACCTCAACATTCGCTTTATCTAGCGAATAATCAATAGCTTTTAAAATACGGCCAATAACCCACCAACCAATAACTAATACCGCAAGCGCCAGAATAAAGCTCATACCATACTGCATAATAAAGTCATTAAACATCTGAGATATTTTTTCCACATTCATTGTTATTATTCCATTTAAACCATTATTGTTAAGTTTCTAAGCTTAGGAAATATATCAAATAAAAGCTAGCACTCCCATCTCAGTGATTTACTCATCAACTAGCAAAGGTAGACCTCGACCCGAGGCATGGAATAAGATAACAATTAGCTCTGCTTCAACAAGTAAAATACTTTCTAGCTTAACGTCCTATTCAAGTTATATTGTCGCGGTGGCGACGGCACGTCAGGGTCTTTAAACCATCAAAGACCCCGACACCCCAAAGTGGCTGCTACATTAAACGTTGCCTTACATTAAAACCAATATTTTCGACGTAACGACAAAGATCGCACTACGCTCTTTGCCATCCATGGCACCGCGCATTACCGTTCATCCTGAACATAATCCATGTGCGCTTTGCCTTTGCCATCATCCATGATGACAATACGTGAATATTAATTTTAACTTCAGCTTTTAAAGAAGCAGAGTTTATGCTTCGTTCAATACCAGATTTAACCCAAATTCCATTTCGCTGTTAAAAAACATTGTTAACTATAAAAACGCGCTGTTCAGGCTTAACCATTTCCCATCTCAGCGATTTACTCATCAACTAGCAAAGGTAGGCCTCGACCCGAGACATGGAGGTCGAGGGCTGCCGTTGTTCATGGATGATGAATCGGTAGGTATCGAGGTTTACCGCTAGATGATGAGTAAAATATTTCGCTGAGTTGGGCGTCGGAGGGGTTCCAAGGGGAGGCACGGCGGTACGTCGCCCCTTGGATGCTGTCGGCACCCCGACGAGAATACCAAGATAAAAGCTAAAACTTGCAAGAATTTAAACTTCCAATATAGCTATTTCATTATGACTACTGCAATATAATAAACCTATTTATCCGATAGAAATAAAACTAATGCGAAGCATACAGCAGAGATTTTTATGATTCATTCCTACATACAGAAA
Source organism: uncultured Thalassotalea sp. (assembly GCA_964620605.1). Classification (GTDB taxonomy): domain Bacteria; phylum Pseudomonadota; class Gammaproteobacteria; order Enterobacterales; family Alteromonadaceae; genus Thalassotalea_E. Next base: position 663 of record CAZUHQ010000032.1, on the reverse strand, counting down.
TTTACAAACCTTGAGCGGGATATTAATACCCTATCGTATGTACTAATTGTTTTTTTTAGCATTCAATTATGCCGATCTTGTTACTTTATTTTCATAGGGCAATATGATCAACTTGCATTTTTATTCGAATCAATATTAACAATAATATCAGTATTAATTGTGATTAAAGGAGCAAGCCGATTAATTGTGAATAGCAATATTATTAGAGAAGATGATCATAGAAGAGAACTAATAAGAACAACGCATCATTTAATCGCAATAACTCGTGACCTTGAACAAAAGATACTTTATTTGAAAACGTTATTAAAGGAATCTGAAACTTCAACAATAGCAATCACAGAAATTTCAAAGTCAATTCAACAAAGATATGAAACTTTATATAAAAGAGAAACTTTCACATACTTACCAGGTAATTGTGTAGACATTATTTCCAATATATCTGGTTCAATATATGGTATAGGTGTTTTATCTACTGGATTAGAATCTACAAGTGTTAACAATTCAACCAATAAAGTTATTCTACCAGATAATCCTCCCATAGATAACCTAGATGAATTAGCTTCAGAAGTCGGCAAATTGATTGAAGAGCTATTCACACTAAGAACATAGTAAGCGTCTCGGTAAATACACCTACTTTTAACCCCAGAGTATTCATATTTTATC
>CAZUHQ010000031.1:0-33477 GCA_964620605.1 uncultured Thalassotalea sp. | reverse complement strand
TAGCCCGGATCTGGATCCTTACAAGGCAGATCAATACGACCTTGGCTTGGAATGGTACTTTGACCAAACCTCAATTTTAGCTGCCACCTTGTTTATTAAAAACATCAGTGATTATATCGAAACAACGGCTGCCGTTGAGCCTTATGCCGGTTGTTCCCAAACTTGCCTGGTCACTCGTTCTCGCAATGTCGGAACGGCGGATGTCAAAGGCATAGAACTCCAGCTTCAGCATGACTTTGGCAACGGTTTTGGTGTCCAAGGTAATTACACTTATACCGATAGCGAAGTCACCAATTCTGCCGGAAAAACCGTGCCACTAAACGAAGTGTCAAAAAATTCCTATAATATTTCAACCTATTATGAGAACGACACTTTTAGTGCTCGCATCGCATACAACTATCGCGATGACTGGATGCGCCAGTACAACGGCAGCGGCAGTGGCAGTGTCAATGATTCATACAGCCAGCTAGATGCATCTGTTGTCTGGCACGCGATGGAAAATCTCGATATTTCGATAGAAGCGGTTAACTTAACAAACGAAGCCTTAGTGTTACGCCAACCCGATTTTGGTAATGTTATCCACAGTATTGACGAATTTGGCGCTCGCTATTACGTCGGAGCGAGTGTTAAATTCTAAACAGTCACTGAGAACTGGCCCTATTTGGTTTTCACACAGGTTCCAAATAGGGAAAGTATCGTTTTTAATAACGCGCTAATACCAAACTACATAAAGATTTGGTCAATTAGCGAGAATTTAACAGCTTAGAGACAAGGCATTGTTAAAATCAAAACGCCGTATATAAACTGTTAAAACTCGCCCTTCGAGGATTCAGTAGCACCATGATAACTGCATAATATTTGCTGAATGTAGAACAACTATATTTACACAAATCTTATTTGTTCTAATGGCGCTACTGGCATCCTAAATGATTAAATACTTATACAGATTGGTATAATTATTAAAAGCGACATTGAAAGGGAGTTCTCCTTTCCAGAAAAGTCAGGTTGTTTATCAACCTGACTCCTTTTTATTTCCAAAAAAATATTTTTATTTTTCATTGTGTAACCTATTAAAAAATAAATTAGTAAAAACAATTGACTTATATTTTTTTAACTTTTAAGGTTATTATGTCGAACAAAAAATAGACAACTTGTGTACGCATTATTGACACATTTATCACTCATCTAATGAAAGAAAAGGATAAAAACAATGAACAAGCTCGCGTTAACAACCGCTATTAGTTTAGCTATCAGCTTTCAAGCCAATGCGGCAAATGGCGGTGTGCAAGATTTTTTGGATTCGCTTCGCAACTTTGAGTCAGGCATTAACCCCTATTTAGCTGACTTTTATGCACAAAACCTCAATAACCCGGTATACACTTATGCCAAGGTCACAGCCCCAGGCCGTTTGGTACGAGATTGTGCAACGGGTGCTATGGTGTCCGAACCTACAAGCATCAGCGAGTTTTTTACTAAGTTAGGTGTCGACGATATTTATAATCCCTCAACACCAAACGATGCAGAAATGTTTAAGCAGATGCAATATAACTCAATGAATGCGTGGGGTTTTGTTGGTTATCAATTAGGTGAAGCCGTGTTAATCGATTCGGGCTATTACAGCCCGAATGTTGTCACCATAGATGGTGTTGAGTACGACAGTTTTTATATGTTTGTTGAGGACAGTACTTGGATTGGTTGTAAAACAGAAGCGCTGGCAGAAATTCCAGGCTCCGGCGGCAATAAAGTCTATGTCACCGACATCAATAAATGGCAAGGAACCTTTACCGGCCGTAACGGTGTAAACTCGTTCGCTGATTTAATCAAACCAGAAAAACAAGAGCTGGTGATGCGTGATGCGATGCGCTTTAACTATTCAGTGATCACCGGATTACTTAACGATGCCAATATGACCTGGACACAAGCTCTTGCGAAAACTTGGCCAGGCTATGACGATGACAACAACCCGATTACCATTGAAGCCACCATGTCTGGTATCTTAGCAGCTGCTCATTTACGCGGTGCCTGGGGAGTTGGAGCCCTACTGACTAACAACCAGATCACCTGTGATGAATTAGGCACTTGCATTACTAAATATGTCCATAAATTTGGCGGTTATAACACCCTATTTGATACGCCGGCTGACGATACCATCGAAGGTTCCAGCTATAACGAAACCCTATCTGCCGGTTGGGGAAATGATTTAGTGATCACAGGTGGTGGGGTTGATATCATCGAATTAAATGAGCAAACCAATGCGGTGACAACCATTCAAGACTTTACTCTAAGTGAAGACCGCATTATTTTACGTGACTGGGCAAATAGCTCGCCATTAGCGAACTTAGTTATTAGCGATACCTCAAACGGGGCACAATTACAATTCTCCGGTCAAACAGTAATCATTAACGGCGCAAGTGCTGCTCAAGTCTCTGCTGATATCGATGCGGTTATTGTTAATTCAAATGTTTATGCTATCGCCTGGTCAGGCAAACAAACTGTCAACGATTTTGACCCTGCAATCGACAAGGTAAAAGGCACTGCTGGCATTGGTTTTAAACACCTCAAAGCGTATGAAACCGACAATGCGCTGGTGATTGGCGTCCAGGCTGCCGATGGCGGAATTTATAGCTCGATTACCCTGACCGGCCTAACACTTAGCGACTTATCTGCTGAGATGTTTACCAATGTCACCGGCAGTTTTGATCGTTTAGGCTATATAGTGCCATTGAGTAGCCAAAACTGGGGCTGGAATAAGGTACTGACGATTAATAATTTCAATGTTGAGAAAACCATCATTAGCATGCCGCTATTTAATTACAGCTTTAGTCAACTGGAACTCACACAAGATGGCAATAACGCGATACTGAGTTTAGTCGATGCCACATCTGGTGGAGACAACAAGCAGCTGATTTTATTAAACACAGATGTCAGTCAGCTTTCTGCGGCAAATTTTGAATTTGTCAGTGGTGATTATTCAGATATCACCATAGATATTCCGGTCTTTTACCCAATCACGGCAACCGTTAACGGCTTAGGTGGCAGTATTTCACCAACACCTGACGCTAACAACATTATCAATGCAAAAGGTGGCAGTGATTACACGGTCAATTTTAATGCCGACGCTGGCTACAAAGTGGCATCTATCACAGTCGACGGCCAATCAGTCACTCCTGTTGTAAGCAGCTATACCTTCGATAATTTAAATGCAGCTCATAGCTTATCAGTGACATTTGAACCAGGAGTGAGTTGTCCGGCTCAATGGCAAGCTTCCAGTGTTTATACCGGTGGCATGCAAGTTACTTATAATGGCAAAATCTATCAGGCACGTTGGTGGACACAAAATAATAATCCTGAAAGTGGTGTACCATGGGATTATGTTGAAGATTGCCAGTAAAATATTTGCAAAGCAAAAGGCGCCCCTCAGCTGTCTCTTGATCACAAGTCTGTTTCAAGAGACTTAGCTAACTCGTAACCTTCAAGGATGGTTTGTAATTTAAACCACCCTTGCCATAACACTTTAACTGACGCACGTCCTGTTCGCTTTGTGTCTTTCCAACCTCCTAACTTAGCTAGTTCTGAATACGCTCAGCTCATATTGGGTGGGGTTTCAGGTAGCGGTGTTTTTATTATTTTCAACCATAATAATTTCCAAGCCTTCGAACAAAGAAGCTGCTCGCAGCTTCTTTCTTCAGCCTGTTCATTCGCAAATTTAAGTTGAAGTATTCGGGTAGCAATAAAGCCATTTATTGTCACCAATCGCTCCATATTACCTCTGCTTTGTAATCGAAAGCGTAGCCAATTAATAGAAGAAAACATTTTTAGAAAAAAGTAGAAAACAACCTTGTAACATTGCTAGATAATAGAGGTTGACGGGATACAGTTCAGCACTACCCTATAGGAAACCTTTTAATACCAAGAGCTATCATAAGCCGTCAATTTGATAAGGTGATAGGGGCACAAACCCATCAGGGCTAGAGGCATCAAATGATACCTCAGCTAAAAACCGAATATATGGCTGCAATGCACTCTATTTCAACAATTTAAATTGTCTTGCAATCGGAGAGGAACCATATATGGTATTGCGTATACTTGAGTACTACCCCATTTATTATTAATACAATCAAAAGGTTAAAAACTTTATTTTGCCTTGGTTTGATTTTTGTGATTGAATGATTAGAGTGCATTGAGCGCACTAAACAATGAAATGGAGATAATTATGGACGCCCATAAACAGACGGAACTGGTGGCATTTCAGTTTCATGGAAAAACCTCAGAATATTTTGGCATTTGGATAGTAAACCTGCTGCTTTCCATCGTCACGCTTGGCATCTACTCGGCCTGGGCCAAGGTCAGAACCAAACGCTATTTTTACGGCAACACAGAATTAAACGGCCACAGATTTAATTACTTAGCAACGCCACTACAAATTTTAAAAGCGCGCATTATTGCCGTGGTGACATTTACCCTCTACATGTTGCTCTCTTCCGCTTTTCCAGCTATTGGCGCAGTTTTCGCACTAGTGCTGTTTGCAGCTTCGCCTTACTTGATTTGTTCAAGCCTGCGTTTTAACAGCCGTATGACCAGCTATCAAAATGTCAGGTTTGATTTCGTTGGCCGATACGGACAGGCATTTATTACTTTTATCCTGCTACCGATTGCCAGTATGTTTACCTTATATCTAACATTGCCCTGGGTGTTAAAGAAAATGGATAGCTTTCTAATTTCCAACATGCGTTATGGCGATAAAGCATTTAAAACTGAACTTTCTACCGGTTATTACTACAAAACATCACTAATAGCGGCAGGCCTGTTTATCGCTATATTTGCTATAGCTTATGCCGCAGGTATTTTTTCTTTAATCACCTCTCCTGAACAAGCAACGCCTATGCTGTTTTTACTGATGGCGATCCTTTATCTATTTGCTTTCACTTTAGTTCACGCTGTTTATCGAGCGAGAATGAGAAATCATATCTTTCAACAAACAGAGCTTGATGAGCTTTGCCAGTTTAACTCTGGCGTCAAAGTATTGGATTTAGTGATGTTGCAAGTGACTAACCTGCTCGCCTTAGTCTGTACCTTTGGTTTGGCTCTGCCCTGGGTTAACATTAGAACAAGCCAGTTTTTTATCAGTCGCACCGATGTCTTAGTCTATGAAGATCATGCCCATGCTATTGATACGCTCAAGCAAAACGCCAATGCATTAGGCGACGAATTAACGGAAGTCTTTGATATTGACGTAGCTCTAACATAGCACTGAGATAGCCTTGAGATAAATGTCGCAGCCCACTACTATCAGGGGCGTGTATTACCCGCCCCGCAGCTCTCAATCACAAGCCATTACACTTGATGTTATTAACCATCAGGTAATCGCAAGTGAACCACAAAATGAACAAACAGTTTTTACCTTACCACTGTCTGAAGTCACACTATCACCTGCATTAGCAAAGATTCCCAGAGAATTTATGCTGGCAAACGGCGCTAAAATAATGCTGTTAGCCGGGCAAGACTTAAGTCTGCTGCAACAGCAAAGCCGCCTTAGCGATACTTTACTTCACAACTTAGAGCAGCATAAAAGGCTGTGGCTGGTTTCGTTAATCATGGTACCGCTGTGTTTTTATGCACTGACTTTATACGCGATACCGGCATTTGCCCGCACGCTTGTTAACTGGCTACCGGAACAAGTGAAATATCAAATAGACAATCAAAGCATGCTAGTACTTGATCAATCAATGCTGGCGCCGAGTCAGCTAGCGCTTGCCAGCAAAGCAAAAATAAGTGAGCAGTGGAATAGTCTGTTGCCAAAAATTAATACTCAGCACAGGCAATTCAAACTGCTATTTCGCAGTAGCCCGTCTTTAACTGCCAATGCCTTTGCCCTGCCGGGCGGCACTGTGGTGATCAATGATCAACTGGTCAACTTATTAGCGTCGACACCGGATGCATTACTCGCTGTTCTACTCCATGAAATTGGTCATGTCGAACATAACCACGGATTACAGCTGGCAACTGAATCTATTGCCACTTCACTGTTATTAACCTACTTTTTCGGCGATTTTAATGAACTGGCAGAATACGTCAGCGGCAGCGCACTGACATTAATACAAAACAACTTTTCCCGCGATTTCGAACGAGCCGCAGACGATTATGCCACCACTAAACTGATAGCATTAGGAGTTTCTCCTGAAGCATTTGCCATTGCCATGCGTAAGCTGGCAGCAGATGATGATACAGATAACAGCACTATTACCAGCTACCTCAGCTCTCACCCGTTAATTGAAGAAAGAATTAACCGGGCATTGGCTAAGCAAAATAAACACTAGCAACAAACCAATTGGTCGGTTACAATCGAAGGGTATAGTGAGGTAGTAGTTATGAGAGATGCAGATCAAACCCGGCAAAAAATCCTAGAGATCAGCGCAGATGAAATTCATCAGCACGGCTTTAAGGCCACCAGTTTGTCTGTCATCTTAAACCGCTGCGGCATCTCCAAAGGGGCGCTATATCACCATTTTGAAAACAAAATGGAACTCGGCTACGCGGTATTTGAAGAAATCTACACTCCTATGTTCCTCTCAACCTGGCAGCCAGCGGTTGAAGTCGCAGATCCTATCGAAGGGCTTTGTCAGTTCTTTGAAGGCATGTCAGAGCAAATGAGTTGTGACGAAGTGGTTTGTGGCTGCCCGTTAAATAACCTGTGTCAGGAAATGGCGGGGGTTGATGAGGGCTTTCGCTTGCGTATCCTTAATATGCAACAGCAACTTAATCATCTGATAGCCTTTAATCTGCAACGAGTTGCCAGTCAATTAAAACCAAACCTGGATTTTAATCAAATCGCCTATTTTGTTGTCTCCTGCTTTCACGGCTCCACTAGTTTAAGCAAGAGCGCGAAAAACAAGGAATTATTTGATAAGGTGATCGCCGAACTTTGCCGTTATATTCGCCAATTAAAAAGTGGCACTTAAAAAACGTCAATAAACAAGCTCCCTAGTTCTCGTTTAATTCATTCATCGCATTATGCGTTATTTGCCTAACTAAGAGAGAAAAGCAATAAACAACACTTTACAAACCGCACGGTCGGTATGTAAAATATCCAACATATTAACCACTATCTATTTCCAGCAATTTTTAATAAGGATCCGGTATGAGAATTTTCAGCTTTTTACTGCTGCTAGTAGCGACATTCAATGTTGTCGCCAAGGAGCACTCTTCCCCTTATGAAACTATTCATCAAACCGGTGACAAGTTATTTAGCCGTATTGCCGCCAGTCAGCAGGAGCTGGAGAAATTTCCCGAGCTGATGCGCGATATCGTTAAGCAAGAGTTAATGCCGGTGATTGATTACCGTTATGCCTCATACAAAATATTGGGCAAGCAACTGAAAAAGACCACTAAAGAACAGAGACAAAAATTTGTCGACGCTATGCACCATTACCTGATCCGCACCTATGCCAATGCATTAAACCAGTATAACGACCAGCAAGTCGTCTATGAAAACGGCAAAGTCAAAGTTGGTGCAAAAATGGCCTCGGTTAATGCGACTATTGTTGACGGCAATAAGCCGGATATTCATTTAACTTTTCAGATGCGAAAGAACAAGAAAACCGGGCAATGGAAAGCCTATGACATGATAGTTGAAGGGATTTCACTGCTATCGAGTAAACGTGCCGAGTTTTCCGGACGCATTGCCAAATATGGCATCGACCAGGTCACAGTTGAGCTTGCGGCGTTAACCAATTAGCAATTTAGTAAACTCCCCCCTGAAATAGCTGATTTCATTTTCCTCAGCAGAGCCTTAGCCAGCAAGACCCGCTGGCTTTTTTTATGTACAGGATGTACGGTATGCCGTGAGTGCATGGATGCACAAGAACGGCGATGACAGGATGTACGGTATGCCGTGATTGCATGGACGCACAGGAACGGCGATGATAGGATGTAAAAGAGTAACGATCCCCTCAATATCACCACAAATCGATCCCCAGCATCCAGTAATGACTTTTACTTTGATAGGTCGAAATATTTTCACCATAACCGTTAAAATACATCAGCTTTAACGGGAAATGACCACCAATATAATGAATAAATTCAAGCTGGTATGACAGGTGATTGAGTTCATTGCCTGATGTCAAGGTCAGGCTCCATTCGGTATTGTCTGCCAGATAATCAAGCCAGGTTGCAGAATTTAGACATTTTTCCCGAGACTGTTGCTCACAACTACGGCTATCAAGCTTACGATGAATAGTAAATTGCAAGCTGCGATAGTCATAAACCTTATCGTCTGGATTGTCGATATCCGTTAGCCAGTCAATATTTTCTTCACGACCTTTAACAAAGCCTAAACCCTGCCAGTTAAAATACGCCTTGGCCGACAGGTAAAAATCCGTCTGTACCGCAATATTACGGCCAAACAAATCCCGGCTGTGAAACTTGGTATACTTGGTAGCAGCCATCAGATAATCCCAACCTCGGCTTAAATAATCTGTCGCCATAGTATGGGCTTCCTGCTGGTGACGAGCATTAGCTAAGCAATCGGGCTCTTTAGTGTCGCGGCAAATCTTATCCAGCAGCTCAATCACTTTGTTATCAAACATCAATTCATCATCAATTTCCTGGCCATTAGATTCATGAAAATAACCAAACGCAAAATGCTGAAAGCCACGCTCGCGTGAGTCGTATTGATACTGGTAAAAAATGCCGGGGTTTTGCTGACGGGAAATCACAGGAGCGGAATAACGTGAACCAAAATAAAAATCATATTTTCCGGTATAGGCAAAATACAGTGCCTGCGATCTTTTATCCTCTTTGCTGGAATCATCCAGATCCACCAAACTACCCCACAGCGGATACTTAATCGATACTTTAAACTCTAAGTGACTGCCGTCTAAATGGTTTTCATCGCGGCCAACATAACCAAAATAAGAAGACTGATAGCCGGACAGACAGCGAAAAAACAAGCCTTCCTTTTGACACTTGGCTTTTTTAAATGCTTCACTACTTGCTAATAACCCTGTCAAAAAATCACTATCTGCTTGCTGATTTTGCTGAATGTCTGTTGCTACTTGCTCAGCATTGGTAAACACAGAGCAGCACAACAATAGCCAAGCCGCTAATAAATTTCCCGCTTTTACTGGCACCTTGTTCACCAGACACTCCTGTTTATTGTTATTCCCGTAACTATACTAGCAGCTGTTTGTCAGAGTTTTTAACAGACTTTCGATAATTCAGCGGCGTATCACCGGTAAACTTTTTAAAAATACGATTAAAAGTTGTTTTAGAATTAAAGCCAGAGTCCAGGGCAATATCAAGCAAAGTCAGATGGTAGTAGCGCGCATCGTCGAATTTATTCAACACTTCCCGCACCCGATAGCCATTAACAAAATCCGCAAAACATTTATCTAAACCTTGATTTAACAGCCGCGATAATAGATTAGGATGTATCTCCAGTGCTTTTGCTAACGTGCTGAGGTTTAAATCGGCATCCAGGTAATAGCGCTTCTGCTCCATTTGCTTAACCAAATAATCAAGCTTGGCGTTTTCCTCAGCGCTCATTTGCCGCTCATCTTCAGTTGCTGCACTATCCCTTATATCAAGCTGCGGTTGCTCCAGCAAAGTATCCGGATTTAAAAAAGACTCAACCGCGAGCCAGATGCCGATAATAGAAATCATCATATGCAGTGGATAATAGCTTTCAATCGACAGCTTAAAATCAAACAACAAATAATCCACTAAGGTATATGGCAGCCAGCACAATTCGTAACTGATAAAAACCACCAATAATCGCCTGAGCCATAACAGCTGATATTTAACATAATCACTAAAATTATCTTTAAGGAAGAGATCAAATTGCTTTAACAACCGAAAGGCAAAATAGATATAAATGGCGATTGATGCGATCGATGCCAACTGGATCAAAGGATAAACCGATAGGAAGATCACCGTTTTCTTAAAGGCAATGCCCTGAGCATTGGCAAGCAGCACATTGGCAAAATGCACCGAAAGCTCTACCGCCACAGGTAAAAAGTGCCACCAAATGCTCCGGGAAAGTGTTACTTGCGGCTGACAGAGCTTTTTAACGTAAAAATAGATCGCAGGCCCCATCGCCAATGAAAAGGTAAAAGGAATAATCTCCAAAATCGGAAAATAATGATTTAGACCCAGTCCTAAGCTAACCGTCCAAAACATCCATGCCGCGATGATCATTAGCATTAATGACAAAAAGCGATTGGCGACCTGGTTTTGCTTTTTACCAAAAAACAGCAGCAAGGCAAATGTGACTTCGATAATGACCGCGATAAAAATAGACCCATTAAAAAAATTAACATTGACTAAATACACGGTAATCCCTGTTGTTATTTGAATTGGAAACACCAAACGTTAAGCCTGATAATTCAGCTTGCAGTAAAAAATTAACATCTTCATTACATATAAACAACAGTGCAGATTAACAATCTGCATTCACTAATTAGAATGGCTATGTTCCACTTAATTGTCGTTACTTACCTAGTCCATTGATAAACAAAGATGTTGCTATGGTAATAACAAGCAGCACCAGCATGGATGCTGGTGCTGAGCTTCCATGGAAGGACTCGCAGCGTTTTGCTTGTTTACCTAGCAACAACTACCGGGAACATAGACATTAGAATATTAAGAACATAAAGGCGCAAGCTGGCTAGCGACATCCACCATAGAACGCTTATCCATATTATTAGCATCGGCAAAGCGCAAGGCGATCACGCCATTTGGCAAAATAACGACAAAATTTCCGCCAGCACCCGCCATGTAAGGAATGGTGAGCTGACAACCCGTTTCTCCGACATAAGGTAATCCCCAAAACGATAATTGATAGCGCCCTTCGCCATACTCATTAGTGTCGACGCTTGACACTAATCCGCGAGTTGGAGTTCGATAAAGAGCCAGTTTTACGGTTTCTCGGTCAAGCAGCTGTTGCCCCTGATATTCCCCGAGCTGATGAAATAAGCGCGCTATTTTGATCATATCTTCAACCGTCGGATACAAGCCTATGCCCATTACTGGCACGCCTCGACTGCCGTCAGGTTCATTGGTGTGCATCATAGGCGAGTGTAAAATACCGATAGTTTGATAAACGTTTTCTTTTAACAATTGCCATAAGCCTATGCCCTCACGTTGTCGCACCAGGTTATCCATCGCCGCTGATAAAATAAAAGTCTGGTTCGTGTTGTAACGCAGAATTTCACCCGGCCCCCAGGGAAAATTTCCGTAGAGATTAAGCGCGATATCGAGTTTTTGCTTTGCGCTGTCCGCCCGGTTCCAATCACCAACTAGTTCACTGCTAACCTCATCGGCAAAAATATTATCTGCTTCGGGGTTAGGATCATTATTCCCTATGCCAGTTGCCATGTTCAAAGTGTCACTAAAGGTTACCTTGTCCCAGCCATTATGGGGCGCGGTGATCTCAAGATAATCTTTGACTAAATAATCCAACACTTCGCTACCATAACGCTGCACTAAATGGGTTAAAGCCACCGCGCCACCGGCCGATTTAGTTGCCGAATACACGCCATGGCGCATAAAACGGCAATAAGGATAATCACCATAAGCTGTACGACAATTTTGCAAATAAAGCGTATTGTTATACCAGATCGCTGCCGCACTGATATCTGATGGTAGCAAACCGCTGTCAAATGCCCCCCAGTTAATTCCAGGATGCAAATCCACTAAGCTTTGCCAATTTTCCACCGGTAATTGCAAAGCTAATTCCTGCTCAAATTGGCTAATAAGCGTAGGTCCCTGGCTCAAAACCTCTGACTGATAGCTCAAGTTAACTAAACCAGCCGCTTCTTCCCGAAAACCGGGTGCCGTATGCTGCACCAGCTGAACCCGCATTCCGGAAACTTGATCCTCATTAAAAACAAAAGTCGCCAGGCCGTTAAAGGTGGTATTCCACGCCTTTTCTACCATGGCAAACGGAAAAGATGCCCGCGACATGCCATTATCTCCCGGCTCACTCCATACTTTGCCAGGGGAGAGAATAATGCGCCAATAGCTGTCATTGACCTCAGGCACTATGATGTCGCGCTGCTCGGGAATCAAATAGCCCTGATAGCTAATAAAATTTGCCGAGAAGCTTGGAAACTGCTTCATGCTTGGATAAAAGTTAGCTGGAAACCCCGTGAGCTGCGCCCCAAGCACCTTTAGCTTTCCCTGAAATTGATGTAGCGCAGGCTGACTGTCTCCTATCGGCATAAAATAGCTATTATGATAGGGGCCAGGTTTACTGGCTTTAGTCGCACTTAACTCATCAAACGTTAGCCAATCCCTTAAGCCATTAGCAGGCGCAGAAAGATGACTTAGGTCTTCAGTTTCGGGGTTAGTGTCAGACGTTTTCGATGATGAACCACTGTTACAGGCCGCAAGCCCTAAGCTACATAACAGTAAAAGGGTAGAAACTCTGGCTCTTTGAGCAGCTACGCTGGTGTTATTTTTATTTTTTCGCATCAGATATGTCTCGTGATAATCAAGTGGTATTTACCAGTTAAACTACGACGATTTATCTATTAATGCGTACCAAATTATAATTTGACCCAAAAAATTCTCAAATTAAGGCTCGGGCTGTTGGTGTTTACAGCAACTTGTTTGCTAGTTATACAAGGCGCGCTTGCGCCGTGTAGTTATTCTCGGCTCTGGCTTGCTCGACAACTGCTCCTGCGTTGTTCTACTTATAAACGTCCATGTATTAATGCTTCGCCCTACCTCCTGCATCCGTGCAGTCGTCCTCAAGTCAAACGATAATAACTTTATGTATTAATTTAACATTTTTACATTGTGATAAGTTCATATCTATTCACTAAACTTTAGGGGCTGTCACAGCTGTTCACAAAGAGATTAACGATAAACAAGGATTTATAGCAAGATCAAAAAACATCAACTATCTTTAACAAATACATCAACTTAATCTACCATTATGAACCTTCGTCATCTAATTATCCTATTATTGTGGAGCATTGCCAGCACTACCCTGGCCGATGATGAATTAAACGTCGCCTATTTTACTCAAGATCCGCCGAGCATAGTGTCGCTAACGCCAAGTTTCGACCCTGACTCTTATGCGGTTATCACTCAGATTTTTGACTCTTTAGTGTACTTTGATCTCGATGGTCGAATCCAGCCAGCACTTGCCACCCACTGGCGGCAAATATCCAGCACCCAATGGCATTTTTTTTTAAGAGACAAGGTGACTTTTCATAACGGCGAGCCTTTTGATGCCAAGTCGGTAAAGTTCACTTACGACTATATTATTAACCCGAAAAATCACGCCGGTAACCGCTGGATTTTAAGCTCGATAAAACAAGTTTCTCTGGTGCCAGATAAGCCACTGGAAGTGATCATCGAAACCCATAAACCCGACAACATGCTGCTCAATCGCTTAAGCATGTTTGGCGCTATTTGTCCGCCTGAATATATTAAAAACAAAGGCATGGCGTATTTTAATCAGCATCCGATTGGCACCGGACCATTTACATTTACACACTGGCAAAAAAATCAGGAAATTTTATTAAGCAAAAACCCTAGCTACTGGCAAACAGGCATTCCCCATTATGATAGTGTGCGTTTTAAAATCATGCCCCAAGAGCAATGGATGTCGGCGGTACTGGCTGGCGATGTTGATCTGGTACCGAATTTTCCCGGTAATAAAACCACTGAACTGATGCGCAGATCGAATAATAATTTACGCTTGGTGAAACGATTAGTGCTTGCGGGCTATTGGGTGCTCATCCATAACCAGGGGATATTTGGCGATATCAATGTCAGAAAAGCACTCAACTATGCGATTAACAAAGATGATCTGGTCAGGTATGGCGATTTTGGCAATGCCCAGCCGTTAGCTTCTTTAGGCAAACAACACGAGTTTGGCGCAAACGAGATGCTCAGCCCTTACCCTTATGACCCGGCTAAAGCGCAGACCTTGCTTAACCGGGCTGGTGTGAAGCCAAACACGCCGTTATCGATATTAGCGGCAGATATCACGGCACCAATTGCCAAAATTATTCGCGCCAACTTAGAGGATATCGGCTTTGAGGTCTCGTTGGAAATCGTCAGCCGCAGTGAGTGGGCACAAAAAGTCATAGCCCATAAAATCACTACCGGTGAACGCTCAGGTTACGACTTAGTAATTAACTTGGTCGATAATCCAATTTTTCATCTCGGCTTTCATGCCGGCTTATTTCTCGACTCGCGCAGTCCCTGGTCGCAAATACAAGACCCTAAATTTAACCGACTGTTTGATAGCAGCATGACAGAACTCGACCCCGCTCAAACCCTGACGAAACTTCAGGCGCTTGATGCCTATATTCACGATAACGCCTTAATGGTATTTACCACCCAAAGGATCATCACAGTCGTTGTGAATAAAAACACTTCTATTGATAATTATGGGCTAAATGGTCATTTGGACTATGAGTTACTCAGCCACGCGAAAAAAATAAGCCATGATTAATTTATTGAAAAGCAAGTTACTGCTCAAGTTTATTGTCAGAAGCATCGCGCTGCTGTTCATCTCTATCCTTTGTATTGAATATATTACCTATAACAAAACCAGCCAGATGATCCAGCTCAGGATCAATGAACAGCTGCAACAGGAAATCAGGCACCAGGCACTGAGCATAGAGCAACAATTTCACCAGCTAACCATAGACGTAAAAATACTGGCAGAGTTGCCAACAGTGGAAGAAATGCTGCTCAACCAGCAATATCAACTATTAACCGAAGCGCAGCGTATTGTACCGTTAATTGAAAAATTCATTGATAACCAGATAGCAAGAAACACGAATTACCTCCAATTTGGTATCTGTAACAAAGATCAGGAGGTTACATTTCACTATCCAAGAACAAGGCAAATTGTTCAAAGCGTTGCCTGCGACAATAATCCAGCCCTTCAGCTAAGCTTAATTAACCATCAGCCGATGATCATTGCCAAAAAAGCCATAACGCGTAATAACCAGCCATTAGGCAATGCCTTTATTGCCTTCAATACCGAGAAGATATTTAACGATATCAGTAACAAGCAAATCCTAACCAGTGGCTTTTGGGCATTATTCGACCAGAATATGGCACTGTTAACCACGCTAGCACAAGAGAACCGCTCATTTAGTCAAATTATCCAACAGCACAAGCTCAAACCACAGAGCAACGAAAAAATTACCATCGCCAATAAAGCGGCGTACCTCTATCCATTTACCATCAAAACCAGTAACTGGCAGCTATTTGCCGTTGCTTATCATGATGAAATGTTTGAAGAAGTCGTAGAACTGCTATATTTGATCAGCTTTATCGTACTGTTAGTCTTTGTTGGTGAAGTGATATTTCTGTCATATTTCACTCATGCGATAGTGATCAAGCCAATCAGCGCCTTAGTGCAAGCAACAAAGGATGTCATTCAAGGAAATTATCAGCAAAAAATCCCGATAAAGCACAGTGACGAAATTGGTCAGCTGACAAAAACCTTTAATACCATGACGACGACCATTGCTGAACAGATCTCAAAGCTCAACTGGGAAAAACAGCAAAGCCATGAAAGCAAGGCGTTACTACAAAGCATTATCGACAACACCCCGGATATTATTTATCTCAAAGCGGTAGATCATCGCTATTTATTAATCAATCAGGCGTATTTAGCGTTATTTGACTTACAATCACAAGATATCATCGGCAAAACAGACCGGGATTTATTTCCGAAAGAACTGGCTGACGCCTTTATTGAAAATGATATAAAAGTTGCACAGCATCAGCAAGCATATCAATTTAACGAAACTGCGGTCGATAAACACAATCAGACCCGGCATTATATTTCCGTTAAATTTCCGATGTTCGATCAACAGGGGGAAATTTATGCCACTTGCGGTATTTCTACCGATGTCACTGAAATAAAAGAAAAAGAATACAAGTTACGGGCACTTAACCAGGAATTGAAACTGATTTACAACATTTTTGAAACCGGTAAAGAAAGCATAGTGATCACCGATGAAAACTGGCAGATCACAGATGCCAACAAAGCACTGATCAATAACTTTCATTTTGATAAAACGAAACTTTTAGCAACCTCAGCCTTTGACTTGATTGCCGAACATGAGCAAATTATCGAAGAAATACAAACACAAGTAGACGCAAACGGCTACTGGCAAGGTGAAGTCCTGCTGTTTTCCTGCGACAAGCAACGCTATCCTCAGCTATGTTCAATTAATAAAGTCAGTGACAGTGAATATCACACCACTCATTATATCTTGCTGTTCAGTGACATTACCCAGCTAAAAGAAACTCAAAAGCAACTGGAACAACTCGCCCATTTCGATAGTTTAACCGGGCTGTTTAATCGCTATCAATTTAATATTGCGGTGCATAAAGCCATTTTTGAATCTCAAGAAAATCACGACAGGTTTGCCCTGTTTTTTATCGACCTGGATAATTTTAAATACATTAACGATACCATGGGGCATGAAATTGGCGATGCCTTTTTGCAAGAAGTGGCTAATCGCCTAAGAACAGTGACTCGAAGCTCAGACGTCGTCGCGCGTTTTGGTGGCGATGAATTTGTCTTATTATTAAAAAATCTACGCGAGCAAGATTATATTTCCACACTGGCGAACAAGGTAAGAGAAGCAATCAGCGCCGCTTTTACCGTAGAAAACAAAGAAATATACGCCTCCGCCAGTATCGGCATAGCCTTATATCCACAAGATGGCACTAGCTGTAGCGAGCTACTGAAAGCAGCGGATATCGCTATGTACAGCGCCAAAGATAAAGGAAAAAATGCCTACCAGTTTTTTATGCCGGAAATGAATCTGGCGATTAAAGAAAAACTCAACTACGAAGCAAGCTTACGCAATGCCATAGAATGTGATGAATTTGAATTTCACTACCAGGCTAAGCATTCAACCGATGCCAACAAGGTGATCAGGGCAGAAGGCTTACTGCGCTGGCGAAAACATGGCGAGCACCTGGTGATGCCTAATGAATTTATTGCCATTGCCGAAGAATCCGGTTTAATCGTCCCTATCAGCTATCATATTTTTGACCATGGCTGCCGCTTCGTAAAAACACTTAAGCAGCAATTTAATCAACCGGTAGAGCTGTCTTTTAACTTATCCGGCCGCCAGTTCCGCCAGCACGATCTGGCACAAAAACTCCACCAGATCGCACAAAAGCATCAAATTTCCCCAAGCTGTATCGAATTTGAAATCACCGAAAGTGTCATTATGGAAGATCCTAAACTGACCCAGAAAATCTGCCAGCAAATTAAAGCGATTGGCTTTAAGCTCTCGTTAGATGACTTTGGCACAGGCTATTCGTCCTTGAGTTATATTCGGGATTATCCGATTGACAGCATCAAGGTCGACCGCGCCTTTATCACAGATGTTGAAACCGATATCACTAAACAGGCGATTATCAACGCCGTGCTATCGATCGCCAACAGCATGGAATTGGAAGTAATATGCGAAGGAGTTGAAACCCAAAGCCAGCTGGCATTTTTACAGCAAATGGGGGTAAACCTGATGCAAGGTTATTATTTTAGTAAACCATTAACCGAACAGGAATTTATTCATTACCTGAAAGAGAGTTATTTGCTTAAACAAAACTAAGCTACTGTCTTTGTAACTTAGTTCTATAACTTATAGCAACTAGTGTACTCTACCGACAAATGCAATTTATCTATTTTAGCTAGCGCTTTTCCTGACAATAGCCATGGCTAGCCTATTGCCCTTGGAGTTTTTTAAACTCAACCGTGCTGATTTCTCAAAGAGATCTGCGTCCTACGCCATCAATGGCTTATTATCAAACAGCTGTAGCGCAAGTGCTGGGTTACTGGGAAAATACCAGTGCATATAAGAGGCGAGAATATTTTGCTGTAGATAAACATACTCGCCTAAGCGCTCACTCGGGTAGTGGCGAGTTTGGCATAGTGGCACTAACTCAATTTCCGCGCTCGAATAATGAAAGCTATGACCACGGATAATAGTATTTCCTGCACATTCAGCTAAAGGCAACTCAACCCACTGCGAGCCGATAGCCGCCAGCTTATTCTGCATTTGTGCCTTGCCTGGCAATAAGCCGAGCATATCAAACGAATTGCCCGATAAATCGGTTAACTGTTCCAGTAAATACAACATGCCGCCACACTCGGCGATAATGCGTTTATTGCTTGCGGCAAAGCGCCGGACGCTCACCATAAAACTGACATTTTCCACTAATTGCTCGGCATAAAGCTCAGGGTAACCGCCAGGAATATAAAGCACATCGCCGTCAGGTAACTCATTAGCTGTTAATGCAGAACAATAAAGGAGCTCAGCACCGGCCTGCTCTAAGAATGCAATATTGGCGGCATAAATGAAACTAAACGCCGGATCGCGAATAACAATCACCCGAATATCACTGAGGGCATTTTTCAGTAGTGAATGCTGATCATTGATTTCGCGGGCAAAAAACTCGACCTCAGCCGGAAGCTGCGTCAGTTGAGTATTAGCAACATAACTGGCTGCTTGCTGCAACTGCTGATCGATATCACTGAGCTCCTGCGCCTGCACTAGCCCAAGGTGGCGCTCTGGCAAGCTGATCGCCTGCTCTTTGGGAAAGCGGCCAAAAAAGCGGATATCTGGAGGTAGATCCTGCTGCACTAACTCTGCATGACGTTCGCTATTCACACGATTGGCGAGTACGCCAGCAAAAGGTAGCTGAGGGCAAAAATTTGCCAAACCAAAAGCTACAGCAGCAAAGGTTTGTGCCATCGCTTTAGCATCAATAATACCAAGTACCGGAATATCAAAATAGCAAGCCAAGTCCGCGCTGCTTGGCGTACCGTCAAATAACCCCATCACTCCTTCAATTAAAATCAAATCTGAATGTTGCGCCGCCTGATAGAGCAAGTCCTGACAGCCCTGCTCGCCAACCAGCCAAAGATCGAGCTGATATACCAGCTCACCACTGGCCTGGCGCAAAATCATAGGGTCAATAAAATCAGGCCCGACTTTAAATACCGTCACTTTCTTCCCCTGATTGCGATGAAAACGCGCCAGCGCAGCAGTAACTGTGGTTTTACCTGAGCCAGAATGCGGCGCAGCAACCACCAGTGCCGCGCAGTTAACACCACTGCCCGGCTGGTGCTTAGGCTTATTAGTTAATGCAAATGTTTGTTTTACAGATGTCATATCCCAGTATCCTTTCTATTAACAAGCATCTGGCTATAGTTTCGCACTTAACTTAGAAATCACCCGCTGCTGGCGTAGTAAACGACTGACAACAAAGTCTATCGCCACGGCAATTGCAACATAGAGCACAGGTCTGGCAATGGCATTGGGATAATAGCGCTCAACTCGCGTCAAATACTCACTCCAGGATAGCGGAGAAAAATTCCCGGAAAACGCATAATAACTGCCATTG
Organism: uncultured Thalassotalea sp.; assembly: GCA_964620605.1. Lineage (GTDB taxonomy): Bacteria > Pseudomonadota > Gammaproteobacteria > Enterobacterales > Alteromonadaceae > Thalassotalea_E. The sequence continues at coordinate 14,073 of CAZUHQ010000031.1, read as the reverse complement.
GAGATAAAAAATGCCAATGAACTAGCGATAAAGAGTCCCGCCATCACTTTACTAACAGCTAAAGCAAAATTACGCTGCTGCCAACCGGGTTTAACCCAATAACCAACAGCAAACATAGCGCCGTAACTAAAAACCAGCGCAGGATAAGAAACTGTCAGGCAATCGCCAAATTGCCCACGATAATAAGAGGCGCCGAGATCAAGCGCTATGGTTAACAAATAGAAAAACCAAAACGCCTTTACTTGCCGCAAATAGATGCCGGCAATAAAGAAAATCGCGGTAGAAGCGCTTGGTAAATGATTAAAAGTGGCAAAATGGTGGCCGCGAGTCGCTACCATTAACAAGGTCAGCAACACAAACAGTGCCAAGGTGATACTAACAGATTGGGGCAATTTAACTGATTTCATAACGATTCCGTTGTCACAATAAACAAAGTTTAACGGTGTTGGAAATCAAAGTAGATAAAGTTTGGCAGCCGCGCGGCATCAAAAACTAGTTAAACGATTGTGCCGGTTAAACACGGGTCTGCTGCTTAGCTTTTATCTGTCTTTGGTTCACCGCCCACCGCAGTTCTCAAATAATACCTGTTACCAGGTATATTCAGGCCGGTCTCCGGACTTCTGTTCATTGCGTCTGCAACACCTTCCCATATCGAATAGACCACAAAAATGCAGTAGATACAGTGGTTACGTTGCTGCTCACAGTTACCGTTGCGGGGGCAGTACTGGCCTTTCACCAGTTTCACGTTTCACCTTGGCTGCTTAAACTTAGCAATATGTTTTAAGCAAACCAAGACACCTGAATCGCGATTGATAATACGTGATCAATTCTCCCATATCAATCCTTAAATAAAACAATTAACCCTCTAAATAACAACACGTTTTTTGTGGTGATTAATTGCACCTGTGCAATGATTTCGTTATGCTGCGCCCTTTAAATACATCGACTCAGAGCCTTGTCAAAACGAATGAAAACTCATTTTTACTTAGCGCGTCACGGAGAAACCGTTTGGAATAAAGCACAACGTTTTCAGGGGCAGCTCGATAGTGAATTAACGGAAAATGGTAGACAACAAGCAGAAAATATTGCTAAACGTCTGGAAAACAGCAAGATCAGCCAAATCATTTCATCGACACTTGGCCGGGCAATTGCCAGCGCTAAAATTTGCCAGCAGATATTAAACACTCCACTTTCTACCCAGGCAGGTTTAATCGAGCGTCATTTAGGCCAGTGGCAAGGCCACACGCTCAGCGAACTGCAACACCAACCGCATTATCATGAAATTTTTCAGCAGTTCTCCCAGCATAAGCCTGTTGGCGGCGAAAGTGCCATCAACTGCGCCGAGCGGATAGCGCAAAGCTTAATGCAACTGGCAAACAATCATATTCAGCACAGGCTGTTAGTGATCGTTCACGGCGAAGCGCTGCGCTGCCTGCTCGCTAAATTAGGCCATAATAGCAATGCCAGCGCCTATGATTTATTCAATAATGGCGATATTGTTGCGCTAACTTATGTTCATCAGGTTGGCGAATTCCAACTCAATAGTTAACTCATAAGCACTTAAGAAAAGCTCATGAGTAAGGTAATTTTAAGAAGATGAAATTTAAGCATTTATTGGAAGTTTTATGGACTGGCTGATTGCATTTTTCTCTCAAACGCTTTCCTTATTGCCTGCGCTGTCGATAACGCTCACTCTGGCTTTAGCCTTATGGTTAGATAAGTTACTAGGTGAAGCAAAACATTTTCATTACCTGGTTGGTTTTGGCCACATTGCAAAATGGCTTGAAGCAAGAGTAAACCCTTGTCATGACTTCACTCCAAGCGCAAGCGCAACCGCAAGTGAAGGCAAAGCAGCAGCCGAAAAGAAAAAACCAGGGCAAATGTCCACCAAATTCTTAGGGCTAGTCACCTGGTTAATACTGGTGCTGCCAATCCCGCTGTTGTATTTTTATTTGCTGAGCAATTTTAGCTGGTACTGGCAACTGCTTTGTGATGCCCTGGTGCTGTATTTAGCGCTCGGCCTTAACAGCTTAGATCAACACGCGATGCAAATTTATCATCCGTTAGTCGCAGGTAATATCAAACAGGCGCGGCATTTTACCGGTTATATCGTCAGCCGGGATACCGTTAAGCTTTCAGAGCAGGAAATCACGCGTGCGACGGTAGAATCCATGCTGGAAAACGGCCATGATGCAGTTATCGCTTCATTAGTCTATTACCTGATCGGCGGCGCTCCGCTGGTGATCCTACACAGGCTGGCCAACACCTTAGATGCAATGTGGGGTTATAAAACGCCGCGTTATCTAAATTTTGGCTATGCCAGTGCCAAACTGGATGATTTGCTTGGCTTTGTTTCAGGTAAGGTTTGCACCTTGCTCTATGCAATACAAGGCAATGTTAAGCTGGCACTGGTTAACGCCTATCGGCAAGGAAACCGCTACAAAAGCCATAATGGTGGCTGGGTAATGGCAGCAGGAGCCACAGTGCTTAGACGTCAACTTGGCGGCATGGCAAATTATCACGGTAAGCAAACGACTTCTGTATTATTAGGACAGGGAGAACCAGTTCAGGCTGGGGATATCAAAGCGAGTTTAGCTCTGGTCACGAATGCCAGCGGGTTGCTAATTTCCTTAGTGTTCATTTATCAGCTGACCACGGCGTTTTTTCATTACTAATATTTGAGTGCCTATGACCTTAATTCATGGCGGCCAGCTAAATAGCGTCGCAAAACAATACGATATACCGGTGGGTGACTGGCTCGACTTGTCGACCGGTATCGCGCCGCTAAGTTACCCTGTTCCAGAAATCCCTTTGACTATCTGGCAGCAACTGCCTCAAACCAGTGAAACCTTATTGAGCGCTGCCCGTCGTTATTATCAATGTCAGCAATTATTAGTGACTAATGGCAGTCAGGCGATTATTAGCGCCCTGCCGAGGCTTTATCAAAACCAGCAGCCAAGTGACAAACAGGTTTATTTGCCTGAGGTTGGTTATAAAGAACACGCCCGAGCCTGGCAGCAGGCAGGTTACCAGTTAGAGTTTTATCAGGAAAAATTACCAGACATTAGCGAGCTTACAGCCCATTCGGTACTGGTTGTGATCAATCCTAATAACCCCAGTGGCCAGTGTTTTCCACGAGCGGAACTGCGAAAATACCAAGCGCAGCTGCAAAAACTCAGCGGCCTATTAATCATCGATGAAGCCTTTATTGATGTCATGCCAGAGGAGTCGATGGCTCCACACATAGCGGATAATCACACACTGGTATTACGCTCGTTTGGCAAGTTTTTTGGCTTGGCTGGCATACGTATTGGCTTTCTAATCGCTGATAAATTCTGGTGCCAGCTATTTCAGCAGCAACAGTCGCCGTGGCAAGTCAACGGACCAGCACAATTTATCGCCGAGCAGGCATTAAAAGACACACAATGGCAGACTGAGCAAAAAAAGCATTTGCATGATTTAAGAAACCAGCAACAAACATTATTAACAGAAATTTTCCGCGAGCTGTTAGCTAGTGAAATTCAGGGCTCAGATTTGTTTCTGACCTTAAGCTTTGCACAACCTGCCAATGCCCCCAAGTTATATCACCTGATGTGTCAGCAAGGCCTCTATTGCCGCCTGACCGATGAACAGACCAGCGTGAGGTTTGGCATCGCCAGTCAGCAGCAACTACCGCGTTTAGCAAAGAGTTGTCAGCAAGCAGTTCAGCTTTTATCTGAGTTGCAGTAAAGGACAAAAAAATCCCGCGATTAACTGATCGCGGGATTTTACCTAAAAGTACAGAAAATTAATTCTGATAGCTAATCCCTAAATAAGCGACACGTCCCTGAGTAAAGTAATTATCAGTATTTTGATATTCTTTATCAAAGGCATTATTGATTTTAGCCTGTAGTTTAAGCTTACTGGTTATTGGATAACTAACACCTAAATTTACCAGAGAATAGCTATTAAGCGTCACAACCGTGCCACCCCAGAGGTAATCATAGCGTTTCCCCTTGTATTGCAACTCGGCATAAACATCCACCTCACCAATTGTAGTATCAAACTGATAGCTGAGATGTTTTTTCGCACGGCGCCCGAGCTGTTCCCCGGTTAACGCGTTTTCTGCTTCAATATAGCTGATATTGAACTGATGCTTACCGCCTAAGCCTTGATACATGCTACCAAGCTCAGCCCCTTGAATGTCTACTTCATCGACATTAAGAGGGGTAAGAACGCCCTCAGCATTAGTAGCCCAATCAATCAACTCATCGATATCAGTTTGATAGAAATTTAATGTCACTGACAGGTCATCAAAATGATGATTTATCGTTAACTCATAACTAGTCGATGTTTCCGACACTAATTCTGGATTACCATATAACGGATAATACAAATCATTAAATGTTGGCGCTTTAAAGCCAGTACCGGCAGAAATACTAACCTTAGTATTGGCCGTTAGCTGATAACCGGCACTGGTATTATAAGTGGCTTCTGAGTCAACACCTTCAACATCATCATGGCGAGTTGCCAATTCAAACGACCACTTGTCCTGGTGATACATGGCATGAGCAAAAACCCCGATAGTATCGCGCTCTGACTTGTCATACTCAGCATCACCTTTTAAGGTTTCCTGATACAAGTCAACACCCAGGTTTAACTGCCACTGCGCAGATAACTGACTGCTATTGAGCAAAGAATACTGATCACGACGCGAGTCAAATCGACTCCCTTCACTTTTACTAATGCCGTTACCGTGACCAATATTAGAGGTTCGGTTTTGTCCGATGCTAACCTTGGTAATTTGGTTAACACCTGCCACTTGCCAGTTATAGCTAGCGCCAAGCTGCCAAACATGATTGTTAACCTCGCTTTCATTAGCACCATAGCTATTATCGTATTCAGTATCTCCCTGATCAACTTGAGCTAACCAGTCAAGCACTAATACCTGATTAACTTTTTGCTGGCCATTTAATGCAAAAGAGTGGTAACTAAAACCATCTTTATCGGTTTCACTGTCATTTTTAACATCAAAGCCGTCACTTTTTTCATGCGAGACACTGAAGCTGGTGGCACCATCGCCATGAGTTAGACCGACACTGCCATTTAACAGCTTATATCCCTGGCTACCAACACTGGCACTAAGCTGATGCTCGCCACCAGCAAGCTTACGAGTAAAGATTTGAATAACACCACCGATGGCATCCGAGCCCCAAAGCGCCGCCCGAGGGCCTTTAACAATCTCAATGCGCTCAACCAACTCAGGTGCAATATCCTGAACATTAGTCGAACCTAAGGTTGCCGAACTGATACGCACACCATTTAGCAATACCAAAGTATGACTAGAATTAGCACCGCGCATATAAACCGAAGAGTTCTGACCACGGCCGCCGTTGGTTGACATATCAACACCAGCCACGGATGTTAACAAATCCAACACAGATTTGGGTTGAATACGTTCAATATCTGCGCGAGTGATCACCACCTGGCTCGCTAATGAGTCAGCAATAGCCATCGGGGTACGAGACGCAGTTACCGTAACGGTTTCAATATCCTGATCAGCTGTAATTTCACTCGTTGTTGCTGATACAGAAAAAGACATAGATGTTGCACCAGCAATCGCAAGTGCCAGCACAGATTTAATAAAAGTTTTATTTTGTTTAAGATTCATATGACCTCTTTAATGATGCCCACCGCATCATAGTGATCACCACGTAGTCGTAGTGTTTGTTAAGCAAATTCAAGTGCTCGGACTGATGCAGAAAAACTGCAATTACCGTTGCGGGGGCAGTGAAGAACTCTCATCTTCTTCCCTTGAGCTTGCTATAAAATATGCCACTTAAAGAAATTCAAGCGGCACTAGCGCTTAGTCTGATAACACTCAAATATTGCGGTAACGACCAGTGTCGGTTTCAGCAATGTAAAAAGTTATTACTAGCGAATAAATGAATATTCAAAGATGTGTTAAAAAACTAATGGCGCGATTATCACTATCTGGCAAAAAATAGCAACAGTTTAATCTGATAACTGAGTCAGCATTGACCCGATGGCTCACGATAAAAGCAAGTGACATTCCGCATATTTATCATTTAGTTACTTTTTAGCTTTCTCTTGGTAACCAAATAAATGATAAGCTTGTATTTATCAGCTTTGGAGAAACCGGATCCTAAGGACAGTGACAAAACGATCAGCCAATCAGCCATCGAGTATTTTGAAAGGCATTAAAGCAATAATCTTAACTTTACTAGTGTTGCTATTTTTATTATGGCTCGCCAGCCCGCTTATAATCAAAAAGCTGATATTGCATTATCTGCCCGCTTCCTGGACTATCAGTGAATTGGTAATTCATCGTCCCGGGCTATCAGAGATAAATATTGAGCAATTAACCCTAGCAAATAGCACAGACATCAAGGTTAATTTCAATAAGCTGATAATCCCTTATCGCTATCAAACACTTAGCTGGCAAATTGCCAGTCTTAAGTTAGTAGTTAACGACAGCAACAGTAACGAGCGACAAGACAACAACTCATCACAACTACCAATATTGGCTAGCAGCCCATTACCCATAGATATCAAAGTTAACCAGGCTGATATTATAATTAACGACTTTCGATTTAATGGAGCATTCAGCAGCCATCAAACCCTTATCCAGCTAGACGGCCAGCTTTACACCAAACAATATCAACTACCTGTTAACGCCCAGTTAGCGAATATCGGCACAACACAGCCATTAGCTTTAACTGTTAAACTTGCTGAGCAAGAGTTTCAACTGCAATATGACAGAGATACGGGTAACCAGACGCCGCTCAAGCTATCAGCGCATCTCAATCAGCAAATCATTCCAGTAATAAAACAGTTTACCAAGCAATCAATTCCCGACATCCAGCTAGCAGATAGCGAGCTGATAGCCAATGCTGCTTTGCACCTTCCTCAACAACCGACAGACATTGATAGCTGGCTCCATGCCTTAGCCAGCGCCGAGGCCAAGTTTCAATTTAGTGAAATCAAATTGCCGGAAAATGCGCTGACCGTGAGCGCCAATCAGTGGCAACTAAACTGGGCTAACCAGCAGTTGACACTGAATCAACAGTTACCAAGCGATATCAAACTCCTTACCAAGGATATCAAGTGGCAAGCCAGGTTAAATAACGACAAGCCGCTCACACTGGACTGGCAACAGCCAAAGATGAAATTAGTGCAAAGCCCAAATATCGAGCTTAACGGCCAAGGCCAGTATGTTGAGATACAACCAAATACCCTCACGATAAACACAGATAACCACCAAGTTCACGGTAATGTGAATATAGCTGCCAAGCTAATGCCAAATAAGCTAGTAAAAGATGCCTTAACCTTTGAGCTTGGCGAATTTGCCCTTTCCGGTAAGCTCAATGTCGAGTTAACCGATCAGCTTGTCAGCACAGCATTTAATCAACTGGAATTGCTATCAAAAGATGCAATTGCCCCCTTGCCATCGGCTCCGGAATTACAGATAACAGAGATGTCTTTGCAAACGCAGGATTTCACGCTGCAATTTAACAACGAACAGCCAGTTAATGCCGAGCTATTGCAAAGATTGCAACTTGCAGGAAAGCTAAGGTTTAACACTTCGCTAGCACAGCAGCCGATTATTAGCCACTGTGACTGGCAATGGCAAATTGCGATCTCAACACTCTCCTGTCAAACACAGCCGCAAAATTCATCGCCAAACAATGCTGTATTCTCGCAACTAACAAACACCAATAACCAGAAGATTAACTATCAAATAGAGGCAAAGGAGCTTGAGCTTGGCACATGGCCGGTAAGCGCAGTGTTAGCCATTGACCAGCTAACCGGCGGCCAGGCTGATATTAACCTTTCTGGCCAGCTGAGTTTACCGCACGTAAAAAATGATTCCTGGCAGCAATGGTTAAAGACCTTAGCGCCCGATTCCCGCATTACTATCAAACAGTTAGCGGCGGTAGCTTACCAGCAAAATATTTCACAGGCCAAGTTAGATTACCAGACCCAGGCAAATGACATACATCAACTAGATATTGCAATTAAACAGCTTAGCAACCCGAGCTTGCCAGCGATTGAAGACATTAAGCTAAATGCCATGCTCAATAATGACTTAGCATCAGCTCAGGCGAAATTAAATTTTCACCTGTTCGGCGGTGAGCACTTAGTCTCAATCCCAAAACTAAAGCTTAATCAAGCAAAACAGCAATTAACCTGGCAAACAGAGCAACTGGATTTAGCTCAATTAATGACCTGGCTCAATATTAACGGCTTAACGGCAAGTGGCAAATTATCCGGCACTATTCCGTTTGAACTGAGTCCTGATGCACTTGCCATCCAACAAGCTCAGTTAGCTGCCACAGAATCAGGAAAAATCCAATACCTGCAACCGGGAGATAACACGCCATTTGCCGAGAAAAACATTGCATTTCAGGCGTTAGAAAACTTCCAATATCAAGAATTAACCCTGACAAATGGCAAGGCAAACTTACCGCTTAATGCCGAGGGGGCATACCGATTACCTATGCGGATCGTCGGCCATAACCCGGCGCTTTACCATGGTAAGAGTATCGCAATTAACCCGGTAATTTCCGGCACCTTACCAGAAAAAGCGCTCTATTATTTGCTCAATCAAAAAGCATTAAGCCAAGGTATTTCTACAGCCAAAGATGATTAAGATCAGTTGTTCAGCCAATATTCAGCTGAACCAATAAATAATTACTGCTACACTCATTTAGCGTTATTATTTACATCAGGAAAGATGATTGTTAAACAGGAAAATTCTATGTTACGACCCTTGTTATCCATTAGCTATTGCTGTTTATCTCTGCTATTAATTGCCTGTAGCCCAACCGTGCAATTGCAAGCGCCAGATAAACCGATAGAAATTAATATGAATATTACCGTCGATGTCAGAATCGCCATCGAAAAAGAATTAGATCAGGTACTCACCGAAGATTCAGGATTATTTTAGGAGCCTTATGATGCCAAATAGCAGCACTCAAACAACTCAATTTAAATCCCTATGGCAGCAATGCACTCTTATAATGCTAATGTTAGCCAGCTTGTTATTATCTCAGTATGCGATGGCAGCAGATATCGGCACGCTCAAAGCGCAGAAAATTGCCGGTGAGCAAAGTAACGGTTATGTAGGCTTGATCAAGTCAGATGCAGATTCTGCTGCCAAAAACCTGATTGCAGAAATCAATGCCAAACGCAAAAGCATTTATCAACAACTGGCGAACAAGCAACAGGTTTCTCTGACAGAAATCGAGCAAGTGGCCGGCGCGCGCAATATCAGCAAAACACCAAGTGGACAGTTGATCAAAGATAAATCCGGCAACTGGGTCAGTAAATAATCCTGCCTCTAATAAATAGCGCCAATAAGGAGCAACGGCAGTTGCTCCTTTTTCACCTCATCTCCTACAATAACTCAATCGCTTGCCTAAAGTTCATTCTCAGCATACTCTAAAAAAAAGAACAAACTTTAAGCACCTAAATGTCCCAAAATAATCATATGCTATTTCGTTTAAACCTTGCACGTCGCAGGTTTTTAAAACAAAGCGCAGCGCTTGTTTCAGGCATAACTCTAAGTGCTTGTGGTGGCTCTGATTCATCAACAACAACTCAGGCAGTTACACCACCGACTACTGGTACAAACGATACCCCAGGTGCACTAACAGCAACGTCTACCCCAAAAAATATAGTGATCATCGGCGCCGGTATCTCAGGACTTATTGCAGGCTATGAATTACAACGAGCAGGTCATTCTGTCACTATTTTAGAAGCCCGCGAGCGCGTTGGCGGACGGGTTCACACGCTGTTTTCTCCATTTAATAATGGCCAGTTTGCCGAAGCCGGTGCGTCACGCATTCCATCAAACCATGATTTAACACTGGCCTATACACAACATTTTTCCTTAGCCTTAGATCCATTTTACCCGAGCACTAACAATTATTTCTACCTGCAAGACAATACAGTATCGTTAATAGACGCTGCACAACATATTAATCAGCCGCCGTGGCCAGGTGCAGTTAACCGAAGTGCATTTTTTAAAATACGTGGCGGCATGGCTCAATTGCCGTTAGCGCTATCGAACGTACTAAGCGCTCAAATTATCTACTCAACGCCGGTTGAGCTGGTAGATCAAGCCAATAGTCAGGTAGAAATTATTAGCGCACATGGTGAGAGGTTCACTGCTGATCGAGTACTTTGTACTGTGCCTTTACCGGTACTTAATAAAATCAGCTTCTCTCCTGCACTATCAGCACAAAAGCACTTAGCCAGTAACGGCGGCTATGACTATACCGATTCCACCCGGCTTTATAGTCAGTTTTCCGAGCGCTTTTGGCTCGCCGATAATTTAAACGCCTGGGGCGACAGTAATTGGCCTGAAGAAATCTGGCAACCAACCTGGGACAATGGCGAAAGCAGTGGCATTATTCAAAGTTATTTGCGCGACGCAGCAGCAAGCGAAATCGATATGATGGATATTGAGCAGCAAATTGCCAGTGTTCACGCTCGCTGGCAGCTGGTGTTTCCCGAACTTGAGTCTTATCTGCTCACCAACCATGTTCATTCCTGGCAACAGGAAATCTGGACGGGCTCAGCCTACGCCTCGCCAACAACTTCACAAGACTCGGCACTGAGTACACACATAGCACAGGCGGAAGGGCGAATTCATTTTGCCGGTGAACATGCTTCTAATTTTCACGGCTGGATCCAGGGAGCCATCGAATCAGGTATTCGCGCTGCGAGTGAAATCCACGACACATATTAATTATTTCATTGCCGGCTTATTCGAATCCAATTAGAAAATATTACAAAACATAGAAACAATATGTTCATACTCCCACCGCCCCCGCTGCTACTAGATGTATCTTTGGTATCAATCTTAGGGGCTGCTTGTACGGAAAACGTTACAGTTCCTTGCACACTGCTTTTTCCATCACTCACTTCATAGACAAATGAATCAGAGCCAGAATAACCATTATTTGGCGCGTAATTATAACTACCATCTAAAGATAAGCTCAATGTACCATGAGTAACATCACTAACTAGCGTATATTCTAAACTATCGCCATCGATATCACTTGCAACCAAAGTATCTGAAACAGCGCTGTTATGACTGACGGACACAGAGAATGTTTCTGCAACAGGGCTGTCATTCTCTCCCTCAATATTAATCAAAATAATTTGCTGAGTTCTACCTTGCTCAGTATCGGTTACTTGAGCAATAAATGATGCTTGCCCGAAAAAATTTTCCGTTGGCATGAAAACAAATTGACCATCCGTTTGCATAGCCACTTGACCATTAACAGCTGAGTCAGCTAACACTGAGAAACTTAATTTCTGCGCCTCAATGTCTGTTGCCGTTATTTGCCCTTCAACAGTGTTATCTTCTATCCCCTCAAAAGTGTCAGAAATTATTTCAGGAAGATCATTAACACTTTCGACAAAAATAGTAATTATTCTGCTTGCTGTTGCATCATGCGCATCTGTTATAACGATGATGGCACTATCATTGCCATTATAATCAACATCTGGCGTATACGTAAACTCGCCCTTTTCATTTATACTCGATATTCCATGAGTTGACTGTTCTTCAATCGCATAACTTAACTGATCGCCATCAACATCTATTGCTTCTATCGACTCGACCAATTTAGCGTCTTCTAACAACTCAACTTTTGTAGTAACAATAACAGGTACGTCATTAACTGGTAGAACAGAAACTGTAATTTCTCGTTCAATAAAGTTACCGTGCACGTCTGCAACTTTTACCGTAAACTTATCTTCCCCATAAAAGTCTTGGTTAGGTGTATATAAACTTTCAAAGGCTGACACTTCTCCATGTTCAGGAGCAGTAATAACCTCATAGCTGATTTCATCTCCCTCGGGATCTTCAAATAATTCGTTGATATCAACACTAGTATCTTCATCTATTTCAACTTGGGCACTTATTAATTCAGGAGCGTAATTTAATTTAAAAAACTTAATTTGTCCTTGCTGCTTAGTCGTCACTAACAAAGTATCATTAACTAATTGAAAATTAGCATCGCTCCATTCCCAAGCTCGCAACGATGTTTTAGAAATTAATTTAGGACTGTCAGCTACAGCGACATCCAATAAATGAAAGTTGTGGCTGCCTGCAACCACTAAATAGTCATCTAAGATTGCGGCTTTATTAATACCAGAAGTTTCAGAAAAACGAGTATCTATATAGGTAATGACTTTTAATTCATTAGTTTCTGTCAACTTGGCAATGTTAATGCCGCGAGGATCAATAAAGTAGATATAATCATTAACAGTGGCAACTCGCCAAAACTCACGTTCTAGATCTAAAGCAAAGCTTTGTTCGTAACTGAAATTTTCAGAATCAATATCTTTAAGTATGTGTACTTTATTATCGCCACAGAAATCGAAAGCTAATAGCTTGTTATTGACAATATTGAGCTGCTGTGGACAGCTATTTTCCATCTCAGGAAAGTTAATTACAGTAGGAGATTCATAGAAAGCATAAGGGTTATCTAATTCATATCGATATAATTTATACCCGTTGTCAAAATTAATATAATAAATAAACTCGTCATGCCGTATTAAAGTATCATCCTGTATATCAGTATTTTTTACCGAGCTATTTAAAATTAACTCACTCTCATTCTCTATCGAATAGTTTGCAATTTGACGATTGTGTGAAAAAATAAACTCACTATCAAACGAAATAATATTTCTAGCTTTAACATTGTGTTCATTGATTTTTTTGAAATTGTTCGTATCAGACATATCAACAATATCCACACGTTCATCTCTAGGCAAATAGAGATAATTATCTTTAATAGCCGCAGCTCCTAAATAGCCACTTTGATTATAATAAAAATCAATATTTTCTAGCGAATTATCAACAATGCCTATTTCGAATAAACCTAAGCTATTAGATAACCCCATCAACTTTTCGTTGACCCAACCGAAATACTGAAAAAAAGATGAGTTTGTAGCAAAACTATTAGTTAAATTCCGCTCATTCAACAGCGTTACTTTGTTATAATCTTCAATTTGATACTGACGAAATATTTTCCTCCAACTTAACACGCTAGCAATGCCACCTTTAAAAGCTAATAGATGCACATCATTTTCACTTAATGATTCAAAGTCATCTAAAATAATCACTTTGCTATCAACAAGTTGAACTAAACGTATTTTGCCATATGTGGATATAATGAAACGTCCATTACCAGCTAAAGTAACATCCTGAAAGTATTCAAAATTACTATTTTCACCCGAGCCGAGCAGTGATAAATCACTCAATTGATACTGTTCAATAACTGCCGAATTTTGTCCGCCTTCATGTTTTTGATATAGGTAAAATAATGAGGAACCTTCGATGAATAAACTGCGATTATTAATCGATAATCCATTGTCGTAATCATTATTTTCTAACTGGATAACCTTAACTAAGTTAAAACTATTAGCCTCATGTTTGATTTTATAGAGACGACTATTTCCATCAACAAAATAAAGATAATCCCCCTGACTAGTGATAGATTTTTGCCACAAAATTCCACCTTCTACCTGAATAGAGTATAGTTTTGTAAAATTAATCGCCTCTGAAATACTATAAATAGTCAAATCATCATTACTAACAATGACTAAGTATTCTTTAAATTTAGCTATCGTATATATTTCTGAGTACGTATCTGAAATATCAAGATTAATTTGCCCAACCAAAGAGGCATTTCCTGATAACTGCGGGTTTATAACATCAATCTGGTTTGCAGAGGTTTCAATATAATAGTAGCCATTTATTTCAACCATTGCTTGATATTCACCCGAGCCCCACTCAGCTTGCCTAACAAGCTTAGCCTTTTGACTTGTAGCTTCTTGGGCAATACTATTAGCAATAACCAAAAAATTGAAAAAGAAGAGTAATGCGTATGATAAGTGTTTCAAATGAAGTCCTTTTGCTAAACTGTTTAATGCCAAACCACGCATTATGTTAACTAAATTTTTACAATAGTAAATGGCTATGCTCCTTTTAATTATGGTTATTATCTAGCCCCTTGATAAATAAGGGTGTTGCTATGGTGATAAGGGCAA
>CAZUHQ010000030.1:0-33621 GCA_964620605.1 uncultured Thalassotalea sp. | reverse complement strand
GTGTGGTTGTTCCACATGATAAAGCACTAAAGACTTTATGCTCCTGCAAAGTCACCTTACCCCACGTCCATGTGGGGCAACATAATAGAAATTACAACAAACGCTGCCTGAAAGGTTCGGCTAAAAGCCGTTTTACTCTTTGTTGTGAGGAGATTTGCTTAGATGACTAGGCGTCATTCCTCACGCCGCGATTAAAACGCTTTTATCTCGAACAAAAATTAAACAGCAAAGATCAACACGCCCTAATCAATTGACTTTGGTACCACACAGTACCATAATATTCGGTACTCATCAGTACCAAATCGCTTAACTCTATTTTTAAACGGGATAATCATGAAAACCGGAACCATAATGCGCACTATCTTATTGTCGCTGATCGCGTTAATTTCTGTCGCCTGTACTCAGGAACAACCGCCATCAACAAGCTTTATTCGTCCGATTGCCTGGACTAAGGTCAGCGAAACAGATCTCACCCAACTGCGCACCTTATCCGGAATAATGGCGCCGGTAGAGTCCACCAGTTTGAGTTTTGAAGTGCCAGGAAAAATTGACTCAGTTGCGGTAAAACTCGGTGAAGTGGTCACAAAAGGTCAGGTCTTAGCCCAGCTAAATCAACGCAATTTTCAACTCAGTTTGCAATCGGCAGAGGCACAACTCAGTAAATCCCAGGCAAGCTTAAGTGAAGCAAAAAGTACCTTCGAGCGTTTCAATACCCTGATTAAACAAGGGCTGGTATCCCAATCAGAATACGATAATGCCAAAGCGAACTTTAAGTCAGCAAATAGCGCAATGAATGTCGCCCAGGCGCAGCTTGATATTACCCGAAAAAACTTACAAGACAGTACCCTATTAGCGCCATATGACGGCAAGATCACCAAGCGGTTAATCGAACCGTCCCAGCAAATAAATACCGGGCAACCGGCTTTTGAAATAGAGGGAAATCACGGGCTAGAAGTGAAAGTGCTGGTACCAGAGACCTTAATTCAGCAAATCACTTTAGATGATAAATTAACCGTGCGTTTTCCAGTATTACCCGGTGTTACTATCACTGGGCGGATCAATGAAATCGGCACCCGAGCAGAATCTGCCAATGCCTTTCCGATCACTGTTGTACTGGCAGAGGAAAATAAAAACCTGCGCGCCGGCATGACCGCAGAAGTCGACTTTACCTTTGCCGGTGAAGGCATTACCGGCTATACCGGAAAAATCATTGCCATTCCGGTTAGTGCGCTAAGAGCAGGATTAGAGCAGAAATCCTATGTTTTCGTCTTCGACCAACAAGCAAGTGTCGTACATCAGCGTCTAGTACAAAAAGAAAATATCTTGGGTAATCAGGTATTTATTTCAAAAGGCTTAACCGATGGCGATATTATCGCAACCGCTGGCGTTGCCTTTTTACGCGATGGTCAAACCGTGACCTTATTAGATAAATCTGTCGCCAGATTCAATTAAGGAAGCCAAATGAACTTAACTGAAATTGCGTTTAATTATCGCAAAACCGTACTCTTGGTGGTTGGTTTATTACTGCTAAACGGTATCTTTGCCTATTTGACCTTACCGGCACAAGAAGACCCGACCATTACCATTCGCGAGGCTATTGTCAGCACGGCATTTCCCGGGATGTCGCCTGAGCGCATCGAACAGCTAGTCACCAAAAAGCTTGAAGAAGAAATCCGTAAGATCCCTCAGGTCAAGGAAATCAAATCACTCTCTTCCTCTGGCTTATCGGTGATCCACGTCAAAATTTATGACAAATATTTTAATCTTGACGATATCTGGCAGGACTTGCGCAATAAAGCCAGCGCCGCCCACCAAAAAATGCCACAAGGCACCTATGCACCTTTTGTCAACGATGAATTTGGTGATGTCTCAGTGATCACCCTGGCATTAACCGCAGACGGCTTTGATATGGGCGCGATGTACGATATTGCTCAGCATATCAGAGACACCTTATATGCGGTGGAGGGCACGAAAAAAATCGAGATCATGGGGCAAAAAGCGGAACGGGTATTTGTTGAGGTTTCCAATACTAAACTGGCGCAGCTTGGCATTCCACCCAGGTTAATTATTAGTGAGCTACAAAGCCAAAATATTATCCGCTCAGGCGGCGAAATTGATACCGGAGCCAAAAGCTTTATCGTTGAACCGTCCGGCAATTACCTCAGCATTGCTGACATTGAAAACACTCAGCTTAATATTCCGAATACCGAAAGCTTTATCGCACTAAAAGATATTGCGACCATTAAAAGAGACTTTGTCGATCCGCCAACCAAACTCGCGTATTTCAACGGTCAACCGGCAATATTTTTCGCCATTTCCATGCTGCCTGGCTATAACATTTTAGATTATGCGCCGAAAATGCTGGCGCAGATCAATGCCACCACTCAAACCCTGCCGATTGGCTATCAGTTAGACATCGCCACCTATCAGGCGGAGCAAGTGGAAAAAACCGTCAAAGGGGTATCGATAAGTGTCCTGCAAACCCTGGCGATCGTCCTAGTGGTGGTCGTATTATTCTTGGGAGTAAGAACCGGTTTGATCGTCGGAGCCATAGTGCCGTTTGTTATGCTCGCCACCTTGTCCATTATGCAATTTACCGATATTAAACTCGAGCGTATGAGCCTGGCAACCCTGATTATTTCCTTGGGGTTATTAGTCGATAACGGCATAGTAATCGCCGAAGATTTTAAACGCCGCATTGAGCAAGGTACAGAGCGCTTTCAGGCGATGATCCAGGGCAGTAAAGAACTGGCCATTCCGCTATTAAGCTCTTCTGCCACTACAGTGTTATTCTTTTTACCGTTAATGCTTGCCGAACATGTTGCCGGTGAGTATACCCGCTCAATTTCACTGGTGATTTTAATCACCCTGTTGACCAGCTGGGTATTGGCGCTCTGTGTCACGCCGCTGCTTTGTTATTTTTTCATCAAGCACCAGCAAACTTCCCCTGTTGAAAAGTCACAGAGTCAACCGGGGTTAATGGATAAACTATTTCACTATTATGAGCACTTTTTACATTGGGTGTTACGCCACAAGGCGTTATTCACCGGTTTAATGCTGGTACTGTTTTTTGCCGCAATTTTCAGTATGAAGTTTGTCGCCAAGCAGTTTTTCCCAGATTCAGACCGTACCCAAATTCTGGTCAATATCGATCTGCCAAACGGTACTTCATCAACAGAAACTAATCGCCAGATGCGGGAAATTTTTAACTGGCTTAATCAAAAAGATAAATTTGATTTTATCGACAGTTATTCTGGTTATGTCGGTTTTAGCGGGCCAAGATTTGTCTTGTCGCTCAACCCGGAAGATCCCGCAGACAACAAGGGCTTTATCGTGCTAAACGTTGTTGATGGCACTAATATCAGTGAAAAAGTCGCCTTATTAGATAAACAAATTGAGCAAACTTTTCCCAATGTCTTTGCTCGGGTGAAAAAGATGTTTTTAGGGCCGTCTGACTCCAGCACCATTAAGATCCAGGTTAAGGGGCCTGACAGTAAAGTCATTTATCAAAAAGCCCAACAAATTATGGCAGTGTTGCACCAGATCCCTAATACCATAGATATCAGAAACGACTGGGAAAACTTGATTGCCAAGGTCAATGTTCAAATAGATCAAAGCCGGGCGAAACGCGCCGGTTTGAGCTCCAGTGAGATTGCACAGGCGCTACAAGCCTATTTTTCCGGGGCTCAGGTCACCGAATACCGCGAGCAGGATGAAATCATTCCTATTGTTTTACGTGCCAAAGAAGCAGAACGTCATAACCTGGACAGGTTAAGAACTCTGAATATTTACTCGGAAAAAACCGGCAAGGCAGTGCCGTTATTCCAGGTCGCGACCTTTGAGCCCTATAACCAGTTTTCAGTCATTCACCATGAAGATATGTTCCGCACCGTCAGCGTGCAGGCAAGAAATACCGAAATAGCAGCTGAAGACTTAAAACTGTTAATAGATGATAAAATTGAGCAATTAAAACAAGATCTTCCAGTCAATCATTTGATTGAGTATGACGGTGTGATCAAAGAATCCGCCGCCGCACAAAAAGCGTTAAGCGCCAATATGCCGATTGTTTTAGGAGTGATCTTGATTTTACTGGTAGCCCAATTTAACTCTTTCCGCCAGTCGGCAATTATCGCATTAACCATTCCACTGTCATTTATCGGTGCGGTGATCGGCTTGCATCTGTTAAATGCGCCATTTGGCTTTATGGTCACTTTAGGTTTGTATAGTTTGGCCGGGATCATTATCAATAATGCCATCGTATTAATCGACCGCATCAAAATTGAACTCGCCGAAGGTAAAACGCAATATCAGGCGATAGTGGACGCCTGCTTAACCCGGTTAAGACCGATAGCCATGACCACCATTACCACCGTCATGGGACTGCTGCCGCTAATTCTTGGCAAAGACCCTTTGTTTTATGGCATGGCGGGCGTTATTGCCTTCGGGCTAGCAATCGGCACTATTTTAACCTTAGGACTAGTGCCTATTATTTATGCCACTTTCTATAAGGTAGCCATGCCAGATTAACGGCTAAGGCTAATCAGCAAGCAGAGTTATAATGACTCTGCTTACATGCATGCTCTAAGCCATTTAATCGCGCTAGCATTATCATCAAAGAATTGATGATTAATACCCGCTTCCTGATACGCCTGATAACAAATTTGCTCGGTTAATATCGGCGTTGACACATGTTGTAAATTAACTGCTACTGCACGGGCGCTAATGGTTTTTAAATACTGAGTAAAATATTGCATCGCATCCTGGGTTGCTAACGCTTCGCCATGCAAAATAATCAACGCGGTATAATTATTGATATCAACCTGCTGACGCACTGCAGATAATTTTTCCGCCATTTCGTGAAAAAATTCCGTATTACAGGGCCCTTCGATTTCAATCGAAACCAAGTTATTATCAACGGAGACTTGCAGCATTCCATGCGGGGTAAAATTAACTGTAGGCATCAAACAAGGGAAAAACTAACTATTCCAGTCGTTCAAAGTAACATAAGGCATCAACAACACCTAATGATATTTGGCTGCTCTGTGGTAGCAAAAAACAAAGTTTGCTAGACTTGCGCAAAAATTTTCTAAACTCAAAGCTATGATCCAACCTGACTATACCGATTTTCCTCGCGCCGGACTGATCCGCCGTTTAGCATCCTGGTTATACGATACCTTAGTCGCCATCGCCGTTTATATGGTTGCCGGAGCCATCGGTTTTTTAATTTTCGCCGTGTTCGCCTATTTTGGTTTAATTGACATGCAAGGTCATCAACACCTAATTGATGCACAGCAAAACTCCTTACTTTACAGCAGCTTGATTTACATCTGGAACCTCGCCTGGGTCGGCTATTTCTTTGTCTTTTTCTGGGCAAAAAGTGGCCAGACCTTAGGGATGAAAGCCTGGCGTTTACGGGTGCAAAACCAGGATGGCAGTTTGATGAATAAAGCCACGGCACTAAAACGTTTAGTGCCAACCTTGCTTGGCTTAGGGAATTTTTGGCTACTGGTTAACTGGCAACAAAAACTCAGCTTGCAAGATAAACTGACCAATACCGAAGTGGTAGTATTATCTCTCGATGCTAATAGAGGGCGATTATAATCGCCCTTAAAGTAGTTTATTTCAGCAATAAATTAAGCGTTTTTCTTAATAAAAAATAACGCTACGCTAGTAAAAATTACACTAGGCATCAAAGCACCAAATATCGCTGGCAGCTGGTAAACCAGGCTAACAGAGCCTAAGACCTGGTTAGTAATAAAAAACAAAATACCGGTCGCTACGCCCATCATGATCCTCGCCCCCATAGAGACAGAGCGCAGTGGACCAAAAATAAATGATAACGCCAGTAACAGCATTACCGCCAAAGTCACAGGCTGGACAAGCTTGCGCCAAAATGCCAATTGATAACGACTCTGATCTTGGCCATTTTCTTCAAGGTAGTCCAGGTACTCCATTAGATCGCTGATCGATAACGACTCAGGCTTAACCGTCACCACCCCTAATTTGTCCGGAGTTAACGACGACTGCCAGCTCCTGACATCGGCAGTTTCACTCGTTATCTGCTCGTTATTAATATGAGTATCAACGACATTATGTAATTGCCACGCATTGGCTAGATAAACCGCACTCTCTGCCGACAACCAGCTCGCTAACTTAAGTTCTTGGTTAAAGCGATAAATCTGGATGCCTTTTAACGATCCGGTGTCTTCCACTTCGGTAATATGAACAAAATAGTCTCCGTCTTTCGCCCAGGTGCCACCGGTTGCGGAAATTAAACTGCCACCGGAAATAGCTTGCGCCTTCACTTGCCGGGCAGAAGCCTCACCGACGGGGGCAATCCACTCGCCGACCAGCATGCTAACAACAATCAACACAGTTGCCGATTTCATCACAGAACGAATAATATCCAGTCGCGACATCCCCGACGCCTGCATCACCACCAGCTCTGAATTGCTAGCCAGCATACCGATACCTATCAGGCCGCCGATCAGTGCCGCCATCGGAAAAAATAGTTCAACATCGCGCGGAATAAAATACAAGACATAAAGCGCAGCGTGAGATAAGTCATAGCTGCCCTTACCGACCGCTTTCATTTCCTCAACAAATTTAATAATACCACTTAAACTGACAAAGACCGCTAAGGTCAAAAAGGTGCTGGACGCCAAAATTCGTCCGATATATAAATCGAGAATTTTCACCCTACATAGCTCCTTGCTGTTTAATGCGTGGCAAACGAGCCTTTAATTTAAGTCCTAAACTGCGCCCTTTGATCAGCAAAGATGCCCCTAATATTAACGCCACCAAGTGCACCGGCCAAAGACCGATAGCGGTCGGCACAGTGCCACTTTCTACGCCGCGTTTTACCGCAGTCAATAGCAAGAAATAGCCTAAAAACAACAGCAATGCCGGTAGCATTTTGGCAAACTTGCCCTGACGCGGACTCACCGCGCTTAACGGCACTGCCACTAAGGTCAAGATCAAACAGGTTAGTGGTAATGCCACCCGCCACTGAATTTCAGCTCTAGACTCAGCAATCTGCTCATTAAGCAATTCCGATGTTGGTACTGCCTTTAACTTGCGGCGCTTATGTTCAACTTTTTGATCCTGAATTTGAATATAATATTTACCAAACGTCACCTGATGAAACTGATGGCTTTTCTCATCATTTTGATACCGGGTACCATCACTTAAAATCAAACGTTGAGAGCCACTGGCCTCTTCAATCACTTCCCCTTGCGCGGCATATACCAGACTTGAATTAATCACAGCACCATGCGAGTCTTGCTTATTAGGCAACTGGGCAACAAATACTTTTTCCAAGGTATTGTTTTTGCGGTTTTTATCATGAATAAAGACCACCGCCTTTTTATTACCAGTCGTTTGAAAACGCCCGGCGATCAAGGTGCTTAACCCGGAGTCTGCCGCTAAATTTTCTTTGACCTGATATTCGTATTCCGCCGCCATAGGTGACAAATATAAAGTGAAAACACCGGTAATAATTGCCGTTAATAACCCTAACATTAAGGTTACCCGCACCACATACCACTCACTGACCCCACAGGCATGTAAAATACTCATTTCGTTATCGGCATATATTCGGCCATAAGCCAATAAAATCCCTAAGAAAAAGCTTAAAGGCAGTATCATACCCGCCAGATCTGGTACCTTTAAACCGATAAACACCATCACCATTTGACCGGGAATTCCACCTTCCGAGGCATCGTCAAGTACCCGGACAAATTGATTACTGATAAATATCGTCATCAGCACAATAAATACCGCGGCTTGGGTCTTGGCAACTTCCTTTAACAGATAACGAAAAACAATCACGAAAAGATCCTATAAAAACTTAGTTTTTTTCTGACATTTTGACATTTTTTAAGTAAACTTGTCGTTTTCATAAGTAAATATTTGATAAGCTCTTAGCTAAAGATGCTGTGTGCGGCTATAATTATAGCCTTTAGCAAAATAAAAGATAGAGCAAGCTTATCTATTGTTGATAGATTTAAGCAAATTAATTCACATTTTTATCGAAAAAATGTTAGCTAATATTGCAAACTAGGAGAGTCCATGGAGTTCAGTGTAAAAAGTGGCAGCCCGGAAAAACAACGTAGCGCCTGTATTGTCGTTGGTGTGTTTGAACCTCGACGTCTATCGGCAATAGCTGAGCAGCTCGACGAGATCAGTGAAGGCTATATCAGCAATTTGTTGCGCCGCGGTGATCTCGAAGGTAAATCAGGGCAAATGTTATTATTGCATCATGTGCCTAATATCCTCAGTGAACGAGTGTTATTAGTCGGTTGCGGTAAAGAACGTGAACTGGATGAACGCCAATATCGTCAAATTATCAGCAAAACTATCAACACCTTAAACGAAACCGGTTCGATGGAAGCCGTGTGTTTCCTGTCAGAACTTCATGTTAAAGGCCGCGATAATTACTGGAAAGTGCGCCAGGCGGTAGAAGCAACTCAAGATTGCCTGTACAGCTTTGACAGTTTAAAAACCCGCAAGGAAGAACCGCGTCGTCCACTACGTAAAATCGTATTTAACGTACCGACCCGCCGTGAGTTACCATTAGGTGAACGTGCGATTGCTCACGGCCTGGCGGTTGCAGAAGGTATTAACACTTGTAAAAATGTCGCTAACATGCCGCCAAACATTTGTAATCCGGCGTATTTGGCAGATCAAGCGCGGATTCTCGCCAATGACTACGACAAGGTCAGCACCGACATTGTCGATGAAAAACAAATGGCAGAGCTCGGCATGGGCTCCTATTTAGCGGTTGGCCGTGGCTCAGCGAATGAGTCTATGATGAGCATCATCAAGTACAATGGTGCTGATGATAGCAGCAAGCCAATCGTGCTGGTTGGGAAGGGCTTAACCTTTGACACCGGCGGTATTTCAATCAAACCAAGCGAAGCCATGGATGAAATGAAATACGACATGGGAGGCGCAGCCAGTGTTTTAGGCACTATGCACACACTCGCAGAATTAGATTTACCGATTAATGTTATCGGCGTACT
This sequence comes from uncultured Thalassotalea sp., assembly GCA_964620605.1. GTDB lineage: Bacteria > Pseudomonadota > Gammaproteobacteria > Enterobacterales > Alteromonadaceae > Thalassotalea_E. The sequence continues at coordinate 24,598 of CAZUHQ010000030.1, read as the reverse complement.
GGCAGGTTGTGAAAACATGCCAGGCGGCAATGCCTATCGTCCTGGTGATGTCTTAACGACCATGTCAGGCCAAACAGTTGAAGTACTAAATACTGACGCCGAAGGCCGTTTAGTATTATGCGATGCCTTAACTTATGTTGAACGCTTTGAACCGGAAGCCGTGATCGATGTTGCTACTTTAACCGGTGCTTGCGTTATTGCCTTAGGTAAACATGCAACCGGGCTGTTAAGCAGCCATAACCCACTGGCACATGAATTATTAAATGCTTCAGAGCAAAGTGGTGACCGCGCATGGCGCTTGCCGTTATGGGATGAGTATCAGGAGCAATTGGAAAGTCCGTTTGCCGATTTTACTAACCTCGGTGGTCGCCCGGCCGGCACTATCACCGCCGCCTGCTTCCTGTCGCGCTTTACCAAAAAATATCACTGGGCACATCTTGATATTGCCGGCACAGCCTGGGTAAGTGGCGGTAAAAACAAAGGTTCTACCGGTCGCCCAGTCAGCATGTTAAGCCAATACTTGCTGAATAAATCAGGCGCAGAGCTAGGCGAATAAACTGCGTTATGATAAATACTCAAGTGATGTTTTACTTGTTGGATAAAGAAACCAGTGCCAATAAATTACAATTGGCGCTGGTACAAAGCTGCTTTCAGGCCGCTTATTTTTACCGACAGCATCAGCGAGTATTTATTTACTGCCAGGATCAACAGCAAGCTCATCAAATTGATGAATTGCTTTGGTCATTTGAGCCAGACAGTTTTGTTCCCCATAACCTGCCAGGTGAGGGACCAAAACAAGGTGCGGCGGTTGAGATCAGTTGGCAGCCGCCAACCAACCGTCGTCCGGTATTAATTAATTTAACGAGCACAGTACCAACTTTTGCTCATCAATTTTCACAAATCGTCGATTTTGTTCCAAGCGATGAACAGTTAAAACAAAGTGCAAGAGAGCGCTTTAAAGGCTATCGCCAGTTGGGCTTCACTGTTGATAATCAGGCAGTCAGCCAGAAACAAGTTTCGTAAGATTTTAATCACTAAGTAGTTATTCTGATGGAAAAAACATTTAATCCTTCTGACATTGAACAAGCGCTCTACCAAAGCTGGGAAGAGCAAGGTTATTTTAGTCCAACCGGTGAAGGCGACGGCTATTGTATCGCCATTCCGCCACCGAATGTCACGGGTAGTTTGCATATGGGGCACGCGTTCCAACAAACCATTATGGATACGCTAATTCGTTATCAGCGGATGCAAGGCAAAAATACCCTATGGCAGTCAGGTACTGATCATGCAGGAATCGCCACTCAAATGGTGGTTGAGCGCAAAATTGCTGCCGAAGAAGATAAAACCCGCCACGATTATGGCCGTGACGCCTTCATCGATAAAATCTGGCAATGGAAAAAACAATCCGGCGGCACCATCAGTGAGCAAATGCGCCGCCTGGGTAACTCCATCGACTGGAGCCGTGAGCGTTTTACCATGGACGATGGTATGTCAGAAGCGGTACAAGAAGTGTTTGTTCGCTTGTTTGAGGAAGACTTGATTTATCGCGGTAAACGCCTGGTGAACTGGGATCCAAAATTCCATACCGCTATTTCCGACTTGGAAGTAGAAAACAAAGATAAAAAAGGCCATATGTGGCACTTGCGCTATCCGCTGGCGAATGGCGCAAAAACTGCCGAAGGCCTGGATTATTTAGTGGTTGCCACCACCCGTCCGGAAACCATGCTAGGTGATACCGGCGTCGCAGTAAACCCTGAAGATCCACGATATAAAGACTTAATCGGTAAACAGGTATTATTACCGCTGGTTAATCGCTTAATTCCTATCGTTGGCGACGAACACGCCGACATGGAAAAAGGCACCGGCTGTGTAAAAATCACTCCTGCCCACGATTTTAACGATAACGAAGTTGGCAAACGCTGCGCCCTGGCAATGATCAATATTTTTGATAAAGATGCAGCGATTTTGGCGAAAGCGGAAGTTTATGATACCAACGGTGAAACCAGCACTGAATATTCCGATGAGCTACCGGCAGAGTTAGTAGGACTTGATCGCTTTACCGCCCGTGAAGCCATAATCGACCAATTTCAACAGCTCGGCTTATTAGACAGTGTTAAAGATCATGACCTGGTAGCGCCATACGGCGATCGTTCTGGCGTGATAATAGAGCCACTATTAACCGATCAATGGTATGTCCGCGCAGCTCCTCTTGCCAAACCGGCAGTTGAAGCGGTGGAAAAAGGCGATATCGAATTTGTGCCTAAGCAATACGAAAACATGTATTTTGCCTGGATGCGCGATATTCAAGACTGGTGTATTTCACGTCAATTATGGTGGGGGCACAGAATTCCCGCCTGGTACGACGAAACTGGCGCGGTTTATGTCGGCCGCAGTGAGCAGGAAGTACGAACTAAGCATCAATTAGCTGACGATGTCGTACTTAAGCAAGACGATGACGTTTTAGATACCTGGTTCTCATCTGCGCTGTGGACCTTCTCAACCTTGGGCTGGCCAAACAGTATGGAAGATATTAAAAAGTTCCATTCCACCGATGTGCTGGTTACCGGTTTTGACATTATTTTCTTCTGGGTTGCCCGGATGATCATGATGACCATGCACTTTATTAAAGATGACAATGACCAGCCACAAGTACCGTTTAAAAAGGTCTATGTCACCGGATTAATTCGCGATGAAAATGGCGATAAAATGAGTAAATCTAAGGGTAACGTTGTTGATCCGCTGGATATGATCGACGGTATCTCATTAGAAGATTTACTGGAAAAACGTACCGGTAACATGATGCAGCCACAACTGGCGCAAAAAATTGCTAAGCTAACGAAAAAAGAATATCCAAATGGCATTGAAGCCCACGGCACAGATGCGTTGCGTTTTACCTTAACCTCGGTTGCCTCAACCGGCCGTGATATCAACTGGGATATGAAGCGTTTGGACGGCTATCGTAACTTCTGTAACAAGTTATGGAATGCCAGCCGTTACGTACTGATGAATACCGAGGAGCATGATTGCGGTCTGGAAAATACCGAGCTTGAATACTCACTGGCGGATCGTTGGATCAAGTCACAATTACAACAAACCATTAAGTCAGTGCACGAAAATTTTGAACAATTTCGCTTTGATCTTGCGTCTCAAGCCTTGTATGAGTTTACCTGGAACCAGTTCTGTGACTGGTACTTGGAATTAACCAAGCCAGTATTGTTTAAAGGCAGTGAAGCGCAGCAACGCGGCACCCGTCAAACCCTGGTAGAAACCCTGGAAACCTTATTACGTTTAATGCATCCGATCATGCCGTTTATCACAGAAACCATCTGGCAACGTGTGGTGGTACTGACCAGCTTTGCGAAAAACGGTGACAGCATAATGACCCAAAGCTTCCCGAAATTTGATGCAACTAAGGTGGATAATCAGGCTAGTGATGACTTGGAATGGGTTAAACAGTTTATTATCGCGATTCGTAACATCCGTGGTGAAATGGATATCGCGCCAAGTAAACCATTGCCGGTATTGCTGAAAAATGTCAGCGTAGAAGATCAACGCCGACTGGATGAGAATCAGCAGTTTTTAGCCTCACTAGCCAAGCTGGAATCGATTCAAGTATTAGCAGCAGATGAAGAAGGCCCTGCCTCGGCAACCGCAGTCGTTAGCGAGCTATCTTTATTGATTCCTATGGCAGGATTAATCGATAAAGATGCTGAATTGGCGCGTTTAACCAAAGCGGTTGAAAAGTTGGAAAAAGAAACCCAGAAAATCCGTGGCAAATTAGGCAATGAAAACTTTGTTGCCAAAGCGCCGGAAGCGGTTATCGCCAAAGAACAAGCGAAACTGGCGGATGCTGAATCGACCTTAGCAAAAATGGTTCAGCAAAAAGCACAGATTGCCGCGCTTTAAGCGTTACGCATCAACAACATAAACCGCATCATTAGACGATGCGGTTTTTTTATACCTTTCATAGCGCTGCCACATTAAACGACATCTGTTAATTCAAAATATGTCACAAAAAAGTCAAGGAAATTTCATTTTTTTTCAAGATATTGGGGAACTATTGTGCTAATATGAAGTCGCGTTGAGTTAGTGCGTTTCGGGAGAAGGATGAAATTAACAATTGATTAGCATGAAGTTTTTCAATAGTTAATTGACCTAGACGCTGTATAAATGTGTTATTGGAAACCTTTCTCTGTCTGTACTTTAAGGTAGAGGGCATTTACTCCGTAACTGGCGAGGAATTGTTAATTTATCAAACCATAGCAATTCCATATAAGCCTAATTTTTAATCTATAACTGCGAGAAATGTCGGTATGTCTGAAACAGTAACAGGTAAAGTAAAATTCTTTAACGAATCAAAAGGTTTTGGTTTTATTGAACAGGAAAATGGTCCTGATGTCTTCGTACACTTTAGTGCGATCACAGGTGACGGTTTCCGTACACTAACGGATGGTCAATCAGTATCATTTACCGTTGAGCAAGGTCAAAAAGGCCCTGAAGCGAAAAACGTCACTGCGCTTTAATCAGTCCCAAATCTTTTGAAAACGGAGCTTTTAAGCTCCGTTTTTTATTTTATAGCCAGTCTCTTAACTCTTCTTTATAAGCTGTGTCTGAATCAAATCAGTGATCAGCTGGCAATGATCATCCCTGTCATTGAGGGCAGGAATATAGTGATATTGCTCACCGCCTGCCTGGATAAACACTTCCCGGTTTTCATGTTCTAATTCTTCCAGGGTTTCCAAACAATCGGCGCTAAATGCCGGACTAATGATGGCAACATGCTTAATACCAGATTGCGCTAACTCAGCTAAAGAGTCATCGGTATAAGGTTTGAGCCATTCCGCCTTGCCAAAGCGCGATTGAAAGGTCATCAGGTATTCATTTTTATCTAAACCAAGTACTTGCGCCAGCAATTGAGTGGTTTGATGGCAAAAACAATAATAAGGGTCGCCATTATCGAGAAAATATTTCGGCATGCCATGATAAGACAAGATTAATTTATCCGGTTTCCCCTGTTTTTCGATATGCTCATTAACCGTATTCGCCAACGCTTTGATATATAAAGGGTGTTGATGATAACCGCTAATAAAATGCAGTGAGGGTATCCAACGCCAGCTTTTGATGGTATCCACTACCGCATCAAAGGTTGAAGCGGTAGTGGGCCCAGCGTATTGCGGATATAACGGCAGGACAATAATATTATCCACCCCTTGCCGCTGAAACTTATCCAGTGCGTCGCTAATGGATGGCTGGCCGTAACGCATCGCGACATCGAGCACTAAATCACTGCGCTCTGATAAATTAAGTTGCCCGTCAACCTTAATTTTTAACTTTTGACTGATCACCAGCAAAGGCGAACCTTGTTCGGTCCAAATACTTTGATAAAGCCTGGCGGATTTTTTCGGCCTGACTCGTAAAATAATGCCATGCAAGATCAGCATCCACAGCACACGGGGGATCTCCACCACCCGGGGATCCGATAAAAATTCTCTCAGGTAATTTCTTAAAGCACTCGCAGTGGGAGCCTCCGGTGTGCCTAAATTGGTCAGTAACACACCGGTTTTTCTGCTTTGTTGATGAATAGCTTTGTCCCGACCCAAATAACGAGATTTCAAGTTAATTCCTCTTTCATGCCTGTCTATGCTTATAGCAACTACTGCACCACAGTATCAATCACCAATGCGATCTGTGCTGAGCTTCTGACATCAATGTTGTGCAACTCAGCTTTGAAATCCCCCGACTTAATACCGACACCACCATCACTGGAAATAATGGCGTAAAGGTTTACCACCTCAACATCACTGAGTTTTGCCTGCGGCGTCATCGCACGAGCATCATTTAGCACGACATCGACAGGTAGCTCACTCGCCTTTAATTTCACCGCTGCCAGCGGCATACGTGCCCCGGATGTTGGTATTGCATAAACAAATACCACTTTGTCTTCTTGACCGTTAAGTTGTTGCGCTATTTCATCACTAATACTGACATGTAACGCCAGCTCGGCTGCAGCTAAACCGGTATTATCAGCGACCACACCGCCAGTTAAACTCAAGCGGCTTTTCGCCTCGTTAATTGCCCCTTGTAATGCCTGGACATTCACAGTTTTCCTGGCGTCATCCACCACTAACTGCCAGTAATCGATCGCCTGCTGATAATCATTTTTAACAAACCGATCCATACCGAGCAAAATATTGGTTGAAGGATCATGGGCATCGAGTGCCAAGGCCTTATCAATAAAAGTTTTTACTTCAGCGGTGATTTGCTGTTGGTTCAGATAATAGCTGGCCTGCGCTTTAGCGCCGTATAAATCCGCATGCTCACCATCGATTGCTATCACCTGATCAAAGGCCGCTAATGCTTGTGAGAACTCACCAACACCCACTAATGCCTGGCCTAATTGATACCAGGCATCGGAATTTTTCGGCTGCTGCTCTGTTAGCTGTTTCAGCTTTTGTACTTCCACTAACGCCTGTTGCTGCTGATCCAGTACCTCATGACCTGCTTGCGCTTTTGGCGTATTAGCGATTAATTCAAAGGCTCCATGCTGACTGTAGAAAAAGCCGCTAAAGCCGAGGATAAATACCGTCAGAACAATCGGCCAGGCAACAGAAAGCGCACCGCTTTGCTGCGGCTGTTGAGCCTCTTTAGCATTATCTTCGATATCCTGTAACAGGCTTTGATCGAGCTCTGTTTTTAAATACTGGTAACTTTCACTATCGAGTGCGCCGTGCTGATAGTCCTGCTCGATTTCCGCTTTATGTTCGTGATACAAGCGAACATTGGTTTGATCGCGAAAGCTATTGTCTACCTTCGCCTGCTGGCGATTTTGGGTTATAAAATGCGCCCAAATCACCACCAGCAACAGCAGAACAAAGGCAATAACCATAAGAAGTAATTCAATCATTTATTATTTATCTTTTAATATGTTAGCTAGCTTATCCTGTTGCTCGGCCGACAGCGACTTTTGCACCTTTTTCGCCGATTTAGGACGTAAGATCATCACCACAACGATCGCTCCGATAAGTAACAGCACCGCAGGGCCAAACCACAACACATAAGTCAAGGTCGAGACCTTTGGCCGATAGAGCACAAACTCGCCATAACGTTTCACCATAAAATCGACGATTTCGCCATCTGATTTACCCTGTTGCAGCAATTGATACACTTCACGGCGTAAATCTGCAGCAATTGGCGCATGAGAATCCGCCAGATTCTGATTCTGACATTTAGGACAACGCAATTCTTTTACTAATGCCTGATAGCGCTTATGAGTCACTTCATCTTTAAACTGGTAAGTATCAGTGCTCCAGGCCTCACCAGCAAAACAAAGAACAATAGTAAGACACAGTAAATGGAGTAATTTTTTCATTTGCTAAGCCCTTATGATTCTTGCTCTAAAGTTTCAATCAAAGGTAAAAACTTATCCCGCCAGATGTTGCCATCGATCGGACCAACGTGTTTCATTCTGATAATGCCCTGCTTATCGATAACAAAAGTTTCCGGCGCTGCAGTAACCCCTAATTCAATCCCCAATTTACCTAAAGGGTCGAAGATCGATAAGCGATAAGGGTTTTCATAATCTACCAGCCATTGCTTGGCGTCCTGGCGATCATCTTTGTAATTTAAACCGTATAACGTCACCCGAGCACTTTGCGCGATATCTACCAAATACGGATGTTCATATTTACAATAAACACACCAGGTGCCCCAAACATTTAATAACACTATCTCGCCGGTGAGATCTTTTTCGGTCAGCGTTTTTTCAGGCTGTAACAGCTGAGTTAACACAAAGCTCGGCATTTTTTGTCCGACTAACGCCGACGGCAGCGCCTGCGGATTTAACGACAAGCCACGATATAACACCACACCTAAGGCGATAAATAAAACCAATGGGATAAAGCGAATAATTTTATTCACACTTAAGCTCCTTCCACGATAACCTGTTGCACATCCAGTTTGACTTGCTCTACGGCTTTAGCAGTTTTTCTGCGGCGATAACGTTTATCAAGCATCGCCATGAGACCGCCCAGTGCCATAAAAATTGCCCCTAACCAGATCCAGCGGACAAAAGGTTTATAATGTACCCGGATCGCCCAGGCGTTATTGGGTAATGGATCACCCAGAGCGACATAGACATCGCGAAACAGTCCTGGGTCTATACCAGCCTCCGTCATTCCCATGGTTTGTACCAGATAGGTACGGCGCTCAGGTTGTAAAAGTGCAACAAAATCACCGTCTTTTGAAATTTCCAGTTGCCCTTGCTCGGCGCTGTAATTTGGCCCCTTAACTGGCTTAATACCTTTGAAAGTAACGTCATAACCGGCAACATTCACCGTATCGTTAGCTAACATTTTAACGCTGACTTCTTTTTCATAGTTAGATACCAGAGTCACGCCGACAATAGTCACAGCGATACCAAAGTGCGCCACTGTCATGCCCCATTGACTCAGGGTAATACGGGATAACTGATAGTTACCCTCAGCGTTTTTCGCCTGATTACGCAGCTCTTTAATTACCACCAAAGCAACCCAAAGCGCCAGCATGACACCAAAGCTTGCTAACAGATTAACTTCGCCACCATAAAGCACAGGGAATAACGCGCCAAAGGCAATACTGAACATTGACGGCTTAGTGATCTGTTTGCGCAATTCACCTTTTTTCGCTTTTTTCCAGCGGATCAAAGGCCCAATCCCCATAATAATAAACAGCAGACTCATAATTGGGACAAACACCGCATTAAAGTACGGCGGGCCAACGGAAATCTTACCAAGACCTGCTGCATCTAAAATTAGAGGATAAAGCGTACCAAGCAAGACAGTGACTGCTGCAACCACTAAAATAATGTTACAAAGCAATAACGCGGTTTCACGGGAATAAAACGAAAAACGGCTGAAACTGGCAACATTAGACGCCCTAAAAGCAAACAGAGTTAATGAACCGCCAACGGCAAGTGCCAGTAATAATAAGATAAATGCGCCGCGAGTTGGATCGGCAGCAAAAGAATGCACTGAGGTAATAACCCCGGAGCGCACCAGGAATGTCCCCAATAAACTTAAGCTAAAGGCAAAAATCGCCAATAATACTGTCCAGTTCCTGAAGGCGCCACGTTTTTCAGTAACCGCCAAAGAATGCAATAAACCCGTGCCAACTAACCAGGGCATAAACGAAGCATTTTCCACCGGATCCCAGAACCACCAACCGCCCCAGCCTAATTCGTAGTACGCCCACCAGCTGCCTAATGCGATACCTAAGGTTAAGAAAATCCAGGCGGCGACCACCCAGGGTCTTGCCCATCTCGCCCACGCAGCATCCAACTTGCCAACCATCAAAGCGGCAATGGCAAAAGCAAATGATACAGCAAAGCCAACATAGCCTAGATACAACATTGGCGGATGAATAATCAAGCCAACATCCTGTAATAAGGGATTTAAATCTCGCCCTTCCTGCGGCACTACCGGCCACAAACGCTCAAACGGATTCGAGGTTACCAGGGTAAAAAACATAAAACCGACGGCTATCATGCCTAGCACCGCAAGCACCCGAGCAGTAAACGCCTGATCTATGCCTTTACTAAAATGCGCAACCGCCATAGTCCAGCAAGTAAGCGAAAATACCCATAGTAACAATGAACCTTCATGCCCGCCCCAAACAGCGCTGATTTTAAAATAATACGGCAAATGGGAATTTGAGTGGCTGGCGATGTATTGCACCGAAAAGTCATCGATAACAAAACTGTAAGCCAAAATAACAATGCTGATCGCGGTAAAGGCAAACATGCCAAACGTTAAGGGTTTGGCGTAGGCGATCAATTTAGGTTGGTGCCTGTATACACCTATTAAAGGTACCAGGCTCAAACAGATGGCAAAGGCCAAGCCTATGATTAAGGCAAAATGCCCTAACTCAGGTATCATATAAGCTCTCCGAATTTATTCAGACACCAGCTGATAGTGGTGATTAAATACATAACTGGCTGCACTAAAAACAACTAACCCATTCTAGCATTGTTTTATTAATGAATTCATTAAAGACTTTGCCAGACAGTAAAAAACTCGACTAAAGCACGGGATATAGTAGGATAAACAAATAGATTGTAGTAGGATCAATTCACAGTTAATGAATTCTGTATAAACTACAGCAGATAAAAATAACCAAAAAAACGATTACCTAAAAAACAGTAACCATATTTTTCAATGTCATTAAACGCCCCCGTATTACTTAGCGCACAACAACTGACTTGCATCAGGGAAGAACGCATCTTATTTGAACAGCTCAGCTTTGATGTTTGTGCCGGTGATATAGTACAAATTGAAGGACCAAATGGCGCGGGAAAAACCAGCTTATTGCGTATTCTCGCCGGGCTATCCCAGCCTTATGAAGGCAAAGTGACATTTAAAACTAATGATATTACTCAAGACAGAGAATACTTTAATCAGCATTTACTCTATATCGGCCATTTAGCCGGTGTTAAAGATGAGATGACTGCCGAAGAAAATTTACGTTTTAACCTGGCGTTAAGTGGTCTTGAGTCAAAACAAGCAGATGCGACCCTGGAAAAAGTCAATTTACTCGGTTTTGAAGATGCCTTGGCCAGTCATTTAAGCGCAGGTCAGCATCGCCGTATCGCCTTAGCAAAACTATGGCAAAGTCAGGCACCGATATGGATTCTTGATGAGCCTTTTACTGCCATAGATAAAAATGGTGTTAGCACGTTGGAAGCCTTAATGCTTAAACATACCAAACAGGGCGGCTGTGTTATCCTCACTACTCATCAGGACTTAAGTCTAGCTCAAGAAAGCTATAAAAAATTAACATTAGAGTATCGCTTTTTTTAAGCGCCAAGGTGATAACCCGATAAATGAAAGCGATGAATTTACCCAAGCAAGAACAAGAGCATAAGAAAAATCAGCCACTTGCTTACCGTGCGACCTTTTTGTTGATCTTCAAGCGGGATTTAACCATAGCATTTCGCCATAAAGACGACATTTTTAACCCTTTGCTGTTTTTTGTTATCGTCATCACCTTGTTTCCGCTCGGCATAGGACCTGAACCGCAAACCCTGGCTCGCATTGCCCCGGGGATTATCTGGGTTGCCGCCTTGCTATCCACCTTATTATCACTGGATCGATTATTTAAATCCGATCACAGCGACGGCTCACTCGAGCAAATGCTGTTAAGTCCTCAGCCACTGTTTCTCATCGTGCTGGCAAAAATTTTTGCCCATTGGTGCCTGACCGGTTTACCGCTAATTTTTATCGCGCCGCTACTGGCAGTGTTATTAAATTTGCATGCCGATAGCTACTGGGCACTGATGCTGACCTTGTTACTCGGTACACCGGTACTAAGTTTTCTCGGGGCTATCGGTGTTGCGTTAACTGTCGGTATTAAAAAAGGTGGCGTGCTACTTAGCCTGTTGGTGCTGCCACTGTATATCCCGGTATTAATCTTTGCCACCAGTGCTATCGATACCGCGGCAATGAACTTACCCTACAGCGGACAACTTGCTATAATTGCCGCACTTTTTATCGGTTCATTAACCTTGTCCCCCTTTGCGGTTAGCGCCGCATTAAAAGTGAGTACCAACTGATGTGGAAATGGTTACATCCATACGCAAACCCTGAAGTGAGCTATCACTTCACCGAAAAGCTTATTCCCTGGTTTGCTAAATTAACTTTAGTCTTTTTATCTATCGGTATCGTCTGGGCATTATTATTTGCACCGGCGGATTACCAGCAAGGCAACAGCTTTCGTATTTTTTATCTCCATGTGCCCAGTGCCATGCTGTCTATGGGAATTTATCTTGGCATGGCGATCGCCGCGCTTTCCAGCCTGGTATGGCAAATAAAACTGGCGGATGCTTCTGCCGCCGCCATGGCACCGGTTGGCGCAGTGATGACGGCAATCGCATTATTTACCGGCGCAGCCTGGGGTCGTCCAACCTGGGGCACCTGGTGGGTTTGGGATGCCCGTTTAACCTCAGAATTAATCTTATTATTCTTATACTTAGGAGTTATTGCCCTGCATAATGCCTTTGAAGATAAAACACTGGCTGGTAAAGCCGCTGGGATATTATCTCTGGTTGGTGTGGTTAATATTCCTATCATTAAGTATTCAGTGGAGTGGTGGAATACCTTGCATCAGGGTTCTACCGTATCAAAACTCGGAGCGCCTTCTATGAGTAGTGACATGCTTTGGCCCTTTATTATCTGTTTAGTCGGCTTTGTCTGCCTGATCAGCTGGGTGATCTGTTTACGATTTCGCAGTGAAATTCTCGCCCGTAATGCGATGCGCCCCTGGGTACGTGATTATGTCAATAATATGGAGGCCAAATAGTGCAGTTTTCCAGTTTTTCCGACTTTATTGCCATGGGCGGTCACGGCTTTTATGTCTGGCTGTCTTACGGCGTTAGCACCGGCTTATTATTAGCATTAATCTTAATGAGTCTGACAAAGCACAAAAATATTATTCAACAAATCAAGCAGCGTCAAAAGCGTGAACAGAAATTAATGCAAGCAGCACAAAAACAGCAAACACAAGCAACACCCGAGGTTGAGTTATGAACCCACGTCGCAAAAAACGATTGACTATAGTGCTATCGGTAGTAGCCGGTATCGCCCTGATCATAGGTTTAGTACTTTATGCATTAAGCCAAAATATCGATCTATTTTATACCCCTTATGAAGTAGTACACGGCAAAGATGATACTGGTGTTAAGCCATCGATAGGCCAACGTATCCGGGTTGGCGGGTTGGTAGTAACCGGCAGCGTTAAACGCAATGAACACAGTTTGAAAGTGCAGTTTGACTTAACCAATAAAGGGGAAGTGATCACGGTAAAATACGACGGTATTTTGCCGGACTTATTCCGTGAAGGCCAGGGCATTATTGCCAATGGTTCATTAACCTCAAGCAAGGTACTGGAAGCAGCAGAAGTACTGGCGAAACACGATGAAAACTATATGCCAAAAGAAGTGGCAGACTCGTTAGGTGAGAACCATCAAGCACCTAAATATTCAAATAAACAGTCAAATAACAACTAGTACCCACAAAAACATCGTCGCTCTCTTACATCCATGTAACCGCGACATTGCCTGCACGGATGCAGTACTTAGCGTGAGCAGGACGCGGAAGCTGACCATACATCCTGTATATAAAAAAGCTGTGATATTGATATCACGGCTTTTACTACTTTTAGATTCGTTAACTACAAACAGCTAAGATGCGATGGAATCGCTCGGCAATATCCGCTCACCGATTTTATTCAGAATATCCACTTCACCATCACAGACAGCAACAATTGATTTACCCTGTTTTAATTCATCCGGAATGATCACCCGGCCGGAATCAGATTTTTCCCGCTGGCAAACCTGATGCTTTAACTCTAATGATGAATCACAATAATAAATAATAGTGATCACCTGATGTTGACTATTACTCATAATCTCCCTTGATATTATCCACTCATTAATGAGTGCCTGGGTTATTAAGGTATACCGCAGTCTTTGTTACAGCAGACGATTATTTTTAACTGCGCCCATAGTATAGCAAGTCTATAAATAATCAAGCGGCTGTCGTTAAAAACTTGTTAGATTATGTAACCAGCTAGCGCTATGCGACAGATAAAAAAAACCCCAGGTAAAACCCAGGGCGATCAATAAGATCGTTTTAACGCACCCTCAACTAGTGAGCTCGAATATCCTTACGGATAAATTAGTCCAGTCCCGGCCATAATTACCAGGAACGCATTTTATGGCCCTTAACGGCATAAAACAGAATAAACAAATAGCTAGGAACCATTAACGCATAAGCCCCTTGTGCTCCTAACCCCGCAGCATTACCCAGACCTATAAGCAGCGGCCCCAATGCGCCACCGGCAATTCCCATAATAAGTAAACCAGACGCAGTGCCGGTAAGACGCCCTAATCCGCTAAGCGCTAGTGGCCAGATAGCAGGCCAAACCATAGCGTTAGCAAATCCCAGCAAAGCAATACAAACTAATGGATCTGGCAATTGCGGCCCACCCAAAGGGGTAAGTAGCAGATTTGAAATAGCGAATGAATCATTACTACCAAATACCACAGCTGCCACAGTAACAAGACCTGCAATAGCAGACATTACTAACGCATTTTGCTGAGACATATATTTGGGAATAAGCGCAATACCGATAGCGTAACCAATCAACATGCAAGTCATGGTATAAGAAGTCATCATCGAATAATCGGCGACGCCTATCGCTAACGCATATGAGCCAATGGTATCCGCTGCAATAACTTCTACAGCGACATACAAAGCGATACCTACCACACCAAGAGCTAAGTGTGGATGTTTAAGCGCTTCTTTAATTTCACCTTTTGCATTTGAGCTGCCACCTTCAAATACTAAATCAGGTAACGGAGAAAACTTGGCAAAAGCGGCGAAAACCAAAATCAGCGCAGCAATTGCCGTATATGGTGCCACCAAGCTGCTGGCCATTACATCTTTTTGCTCTTGAGTTAATACCGCTCCTTCACCGGCAACGCCAGCAACCGTCACCATGGCGAATATAACAGGCACAATCACACCGGCAAATTTATTAAGTAATCCCATGATACATACACGTACAGCTGCTGAATCTTCAGAACCCATTTTCACAACATATGGATTAACCGCTGTCTGTAAAATTGTTTGGCCAACACCAATTAGTAATTGAGCAAACAGGAATATTTCGATCATTTGCAGTTTTGCTGCTGGAATATAGAGTAACGCGGAGACAGACATCACTGAACAACCAATGGCCATACCATTTTTGTATCCGACCCGTTTAATAAGCATCGCTGACGGTATACCCGCTATCGTCACGGCAATATAAAAAGACGAAATAATAAATGATGCCTGAATAGGTGAAAGTGCAAGCATTTGCTGCAAAAACGGGGTAATTGCGCCATTTAACCAGGTTATGCAGCCCAATATAAAAAACATTGAACCAGCGAGAGTCATTGGCAGCAAAATGCTCTGATTCTCTTTTGACATTGTCATTTCCATAATTTCCTCATTTTCTGTCGTTATTATTGTTATTTTATGATTTAAGCCATTAGTTTTAATAAACTTTTTTGCCTGATATCCAACTAGACTCAACGATAAGCTGATCATTAAGTAAAATAAAGTCCGCATAACAGCCAGCTTTCAATACCCCTCGGTATTGGCTCTGGCCGATATACTTTGCCGGATATAATGACGCCATACGGATCGCTTCTTCCACACTGACATCCAAATATTGATAACTATTGCTGACCGCGGTTGCCATATCCAGCGCCGCCCCGGCTAATTCCCCGGTGGTAGAAGTTAAACGGCCACCTTTTAAATAAACAGTACGGTCAAAAAATGAAAACTCGGTTTGCTCAGTGCCGATTGTTGACATCGCATCCGTTACTAAAAACACCTTACCTGCTGGCTTGGTCTTTAACGCCAGCTTGGCACTAGTATAGTCAACATGGTGACCGTCGATGATAATGCCACAACTTGCCTGATCATTAAGCAGTGCACAACCTGTGACTCCAGGTTCACGCCCTTGTAGCGGCGACATCGCATTAAATAAATGGGTATAACCATCGGCACCGGCATCCATTGCCGCCTGTGCGGTCTGGTAATCTGCATTGGTATGACCTAAACAAACCTTAATACCAAGCGAAACCATACGTTTGATATCTTCGACATCGACAGTTTCCGGTGCCAGTGTTACCAGAATTTGGCCGATATCTTTACGAGACAATATTTGCCACTCCTGATCGGAAATCGGCCGAATATATTGTTCTGCATGGGTGCCTTTTTTGGCAATTGATAGATGCGGCCCTTCAAAATGAATGCCTAAAATGCCAGGTACTTGCTCAGCAATAGCTGCGGCCATAGCATCAGCGGCCTGCACCATCACTTCCACTTTATCTGTGATCAGTGTTGGCAACATCCCTGTGGTGCCAAACTGGGCATGAGCGGCGATGATGGTTTTTAAATTATCTAATGAGGGAGAATCATTAAATAATACACCACCACCACCATTGACTTGCAGGTCGATATAACCCGGTGCCACTAAGCCTTTTGCCTCAACATCCACTTGCGAAACATCGCTGTCGATGGCGACAATCTTATTATCCGCAATCGTCAATACCTGATGCTCTTTCGTTGTTTGACCATCAAATAATCGATGGGCATGTAGACGATAACTGGTCATTATAAGGTCCGGGTCACTTTCTTAAGCCCTTTCGGCTCATCTGGGTTAAAACCACGAGTGACGGCAACTTCAGCAACATCTAAATAAAAACGCTGTAGTACCACCAAAGGTGCGAGGCGTGGATGAACGCTGAGATCCGTTTGGCGTAAATGCACAAGATCTGCACCACGCTGGGCAACTTCGTCAATTTGTTCCTGATGGGATTTTGCACTTTCGTCGTTAACCGCGCAATTTAAAATCGCCAGCCCTTGCTCAACCAAAGTCACCGGACCATGTAAAAATTCTGCGCTGCTAAAGGCTTCGGCGTGAATTGAACTGACTTCTTTCAGTTTTAATGCCATTTCTTTAGTCACTGCATAACCTAAGCCGCGACCAAGCACCACCATGTTTTTCACCCCGTCGATAGACTGGGAAGTTAACTGCGGCTCGCTGTCGATAATGGTCTGTAGTGCCGCCGGTAAAGTATCCAAGGCAGCAATTAACTCCTTGTTATCTGTCCAATAGGCGGTTAATTGCAATAATGCCGATAAGGTCGCCAGGTAACTCTTAGTGGCGGCCACTGAGATTTCTGCACCGGCTTTTAACGGCAACACCTGATCGACAATATCTTTTAATGGCGATGTTTCATCATTAACCAAAGCAACGCAGTATGCACCGGCTTTTTTCGCCATTTCTGCCTGAGCTATGATATCCGGGCTACGGCCTGACTGAGAAATCACTATCACTAACGCATTATCGAGCTTAAGCTGCTTACCGTAGACACTGGAAACCGAAGGGGCGGCAGCAAAAGTTGGTACGCCAGCTTCAATTTCAATCAGGTATTTACCAAACACCCCGGCGTGATCTGATGAACCACGGCCGATGATCATTACCATCTTCGGTTGAATTTCACGCAACTTGCTACCTATATGCTCGGCAAGTTGTTTGTTGGCATTAAGCTGACCTTGGATTACCAATGGTGCCTGTTTTGCCTCTTGTTCCATAATTGTTTGTGTCATGTTTTACTCTACTTAACTGCTAAATTTTAATCCTGTAAGGCCAGTTGTTGTTTGGCAAAAATCACCGCACCTAGTTCAGGCGAACATAGCGGTGTTTGCAACTGCTCACGCACTTCCTGATCGAGCCATGGAGTAATACGTGGCGTAAGCCCGCCGATTAACGAAATCCTCGGCGGTTGCTGTTTGGCAAGCTGTCGAGCCAAACCACTGATATAACCGGCCCCTTCTTTGACTATTGCTAATGCAACCTTATCGCCCTGCTCCGCGGCATCAAAAACCAGGTTCGCCATTCTCGCGTAAAATGCCGCAGGCTTTCCGGCAATCGTCTCCACCATGGCCAGGCCGTCTTTGACGCCCAAGAGCGCCATTAACTTTTCATTGATACTGGAACTTTCCTTTAAGCCATCTAGTGACATCAAAACATGGTTAGCTGCCTGAAAACCAAACCAAGCACCACTGCCTTTATCGCCGTGCGGAAAACCATGACCACCTAAGGTATAAGGATGACCATTAACATAGGAGAAGCCACAAGAGCCAGTACCTGTGATCATTACCGCACCATCTTCCCCCTGATGCGCCCCAAGACAGGCGATTAATAAATCCGTCGCTAAAAACATCTGCTTAAACGGGTGTTGCCAGTTCGACATTTGCTCAAATAATAGCGGTAAATTAACACCTGCTAAGCCAACACCGGCTGTTAGATCTTTAAGTGTTACGTTTTCCAGATCAGTATCTTTTAAGGCTAGCTCGGCTGATTCAGTAATGGAATTAATCGCCTGTTCAAAACCGTGAAGCGGATTAGCCGGGCCAGAGATACCACTACCGAGAATATTGTTATCGCTATCAACGACAATGGCTTTACATTTACTGCCACCGCCATCAATACCTAGAAAGAATTTATTATTATCACTGCTGCCAGGCATCTTGACCTCATGTCTGCTACATATCACTGGTGAAGCTAACTAATTAAATTAACGCCCCAAACCTCTATTGATTTCATCTTAACCACAAATGACAGCGTTGTCATTTGTTTTTTTAACAAAATTTATATATTTTTATCTACCAAAAGTGAATATTCATACAATAACTTGATTAGCTTACTGTTTTAGCAAGCTAACTCAGAAATGCATCCACCTTATTTATTCGACAACCGCTGCCATTGTCCGACTACTGCGACTGCGATCAGAATTAACCGAGCGCACAGCTACTCCACCTGAAACCGCGACTGGCTCGCTATATAGCTGCCACGAACCATTATTTTCGCGATATTCGATTGCCAAACCGGGAAATGCAATATTAGCGTGCAACACACCATCTGTTATTTTTGCCCCGACCGTAGGCAAACGGTAGTTAACACCTGCTAAATCGAGTTTTCTCAGCTCTTTCTGTCCTAAAGCATTGGCAAACTGATGCCAGGCTTTATCTCGCTCAGCCTGCATTTGTTCCGTAAACACCTGGGTATTCTGACTGTATTTAAAACCGGCATAGTTATAAGGCACCGCCCAGCTAGCCTTATGCCAGGCCCGTTCAGCCAAGGCAATTAAACGCGGAAAAATCTTATATTCTGCAACATTATCAGTGCGGACATTTTCACTCCACAGTTGCCCCTGCACCCCGAGAAAACCACGCCCCTGCTCGAGCGGCTGATGAATGATCTTGCCTTGTTCGTCTTGTTGTACTGTATCGTCAGCAACATATGGATTGTCCTGGCGATCTAACCAAAACTCGGCATGTACCGGCAAGTTTTGCGGCATAAACTGAAAGACCTTTTCGGTATTAGTGCGACGAGATGCCCAATAATAACCGTGCTCTTTCGGATCCGCCTCATAGGGAAAATCAAAATAGGTGACATCCGGAATCGATAACACCAGCTGCCAGTTACGATTTACCAATTCGTTCACTCGCTTGTGAGCCCCCCAAGGTAAATGATCCCAGGCATTTGCCTGTACCACTGCCGGCATATTTTCTTTGCGGGTATGAGCTAGGCCATCACTCCAGGCCGCAGGCTCTATCCCGATATCGGCAAGCATATTAGCAACCCGTTCAACAAAATAAGCGCCGAGCTGGCTCATCTCACTAACGCCCTGATCATTATTGGCAATAAAGTTCTGACAGGCCTCAGAGTCTACCCAGGCACCTGCGGTTTCATCGGCACCAATATGATAACGGGTCAGCGGCTGGCCAGCGTCGGCATGAATTTTTTGTACCTCAGACATCACCTTTTCGATAAAGGCATAAGACGATTCCTGACAGGCATTTATGGTATTGTCCTTATAAAACTGTACCGACAAATATTGTGTCAGATCATTGGGATCGTGCAGTAAATATTGCTCCGCTTTTTCCTTATCTTCCAACCGGCTATATTTTTGATAACGCGCCGTCATCGCCTTAATCGCCGCGCGGGAATGCCCTGGCATATCAAGTGATGGAATGACCTGAATATGACGGGCAGTCGCTGCCTGTAATATTTCTTTATAATCTTCAACGCTGTAAAAACCATTGTTGTTATTATCAGCATCAACACCCGCCCCCAGTTGCGGCAATAGACAGCTCTGTTCGGAAAAATCCAGACAGCGCTTACTACCAACTTCGGTTAATTCAGGCAAGCCGGGAATTTCCAAACGCCAGCCTTCATCTTCTGCCATATGTAAATGCAGTTTATTGAGCTTATAGGCCGCCATTTGATCCATCAGCTTAATAATAAACGCTTTATCTCTGAAATTACGGGCAACATCCACTAACATACCGCGAAATTGATATAACGGTTGATCGTCCACCAGCATAAAGGGCACAGAGTTTTTATCTAACTGGTATAAGCTGGCAAGCGATTGCAAACCATTAAACACGCCACTACTGTCGACTCCAGTAATTGCTATACCAGAGGAAGTAATACTTAACTGATAACTGCCGATCATTTTCTCATTATCAGATTGGATATTGAGTTTAACTATAGCCCCTGACGAATTCTCGTTAACCCCTAAGCTCGCTAAGCGCTCAATTGCTACATTAACCACAGACTTTTTAACATTACCAAAATCGATAGCTAGGCCAGACGCCAGTGATAACTGCCCCTTGCCATCAGGATAAGTCACGGATTTAGGTGTTGGAATAATCGCATCACTAACATCCAGTAATTCATTACCTAATGCCTGATTGCGATGATAAAAACCTAAGCTATCTAACCAGGGAGTGTTATCATCTACGGTACGTTTTACCTGGCGCTGATAATCAGTATAAGGCTTAACATAAGGTACCACTTCCATCTGGGTATCAGGGTCTATCTTGGCCTTGGTACTTTCAATCACCCTCGGCGCTAAATTTTCAGCTGTCACTATATAATTTGGCATAATATCTGACTCAGCCAAGCTCCAGTAACCTGCCCTGAAAGTTATCGTTTTACTTTCCCCGGCACTAAAACCGTTAAAGTTTTCGTTCGGTTTTAAGGAATGAAGATCGCCGTTAATATGCGTTAAGCTAAATTCGTTACTGTCAAAGTTATGTAGCGGCGCAATCTGGCTGTAATAAATTTGCCAATTATCCGCACTAATCGCCTGTTTTGCAGTCAGGGTCAATCTCGCCTCATAGCACAAACCATCAGTGAGATCTGCTTGACACTTATCCGCTACCTGGTTAGTCAGCAGTTCAAATGACACGTCTAGCGAGCTGGCAATGTTATCAATGTCTTGTTGGGTCGCGGATGCCAAGCTCAGTGCCTGGGTAGCTGGCGTCGTTTGCTGAGTAGTTATTTGTTGTCCTTGCTCACAGCCGGTAAGCATAACCACTGACACTACAACGAGTAGCGCACTTATTTTCATTCTCATTGCCTGGATCTTTTTATCTTTTAGTGTGAATATAACCATCACTCATTTTGACAGCGCTGTCAAAATTTTCTTTCCTAAAACGACTAAATGTTATAGTTTAGATTGACAAAAAATAGCATCAAGAGACACTGACCAAGAGAAGATTATGGCTGAAGCGATTAAAAAAGTTGTTATTGTTGGCGGCGGCACTGCGGGCTGGATGAGCGCAGCCAGCCTGGCTAAATACGCACAAGATAAAGCTATTGAAATACTAGTGATCGAATCAAGCGCATTAGGCACAGTCGGGGTTGGTGAAGCCACTATCCCGAATATTGTCAGTTATAACAAAGGATTGGGCATCGACGAGCAAGAATTAATCAAGGCCACTCAGGCAACTTTTAAACTCGGTATTCAGTTTGAAGACTGGAATCAGCTCGGTAGCAAGTTTTTCCACCCATTTGCCGATTACGGCTTAAATATCGATAAGCTCAGCTTTCATCATTATGTTAATAAACTAAGAACCAGCGGCCAAGCCGTCAACTTAGACGATTATTGCTTTGCCAGCGTATTGGCTCAGGCCGGGAAATTTGCCCAGCCACACCCGACCCCGCCGAGCCCACTGGCAGATTATCAATATGCCTATCATTTTGATGCTGGGCTTTACGCCAAATTTTTAAAAGACTTTGCCACTAAACGTGGTGTTATCCATATTGATGCCTTGATCAGCGACGTCAACCTTTGTCCAGAGAGCGGCTTTATTCAATCGGTAACACTGGACAACCAGCAAGTGGTCGACGGCGAACTCTTTATCGACTGCTCTGGCTTTAAGGGGTTGTTAATTGAACAAGCGCTACAAACCGGTTATGAAGACTGGAGCCATTGGTTATTATGCGATCGTGCCCTTGCCGTACAAACTGAATTAGTTAACGATCCAACCCCTTATACCCGCTCTATCGCCAAAGAATTTGGCTGGCAATGGCGCATTCCACTGCAACATCGCATGGGTAACGGCTATATTTATTGCAGCCGTTTTCAGTCGGATGAAAATGCTAAACAACTGTTGCTCGATAATGTCGAAGGTAAAACCCTTAATGAGATCAGACCGTTTACATTTATGCCGGGCAGAAGGAAAAAGATCTGGCATAAAAACTGTCTCGCGGTCGGTTTATCATCCGGCTTTCTCGAGCCTTTAGAAAGTACCAGTATTTCACTGATCCAGTCGGCGATCGATAAACTGCTGACTTTCTTTCCTGATAGCTCGTTTAACCAGCATGATATTGATGAAGTCAACCGCCTGCATAACGCCGAGCTCGAACATATTCGCGACTTTTTAATTCTTCACTATAAATTATCAAACCGGGATGACAGTGAATTCTGGCGTTATTGCCAGCAAATGGATATTCCGGATTCCCTGGCACATAAAATCGCGTTATTTGAAAGCCGCGGCCATATTATCGAGCGCGAGTGTGAGTCTTTTGAACCTTCAAGCTGGCTTACCATGTATGATGCCTTTGGCCTAAGACCTGCCAGGTATGACAGCCGCGCCGATAAATACACTAACGAGATGATCGCTAACAACTTACAGCAAATGCATAACTCGTTAACCAATGCCGCCAGCCAGGCACTTAGCCATCAGGCCTTTATCGATAAGCACTGTAAGGCAACGCCGCAATAGCAAGTGCTCTCTGCTCTGGTAGCGCCCGACTACAGCTCGGGCGCCCGGCAATATTTCACTAAAAATTCATCATGGCTCGGTTGTTGCTGAGCAATATCCATCAAGCCCTGTTTACCTTGCGCTAAAATAGTCTGTAGCTTTTGCGTATCCCATAAATCTAGAGTGGGGTTGTAGCAATCAGGTTCAATGCCCATTCCTTGATAAATAGCGTACCAGCTACTCGATTGAAATAACTGCTCATGGCTGACAATCGCCTTACCTGATGCCTTAAAAAAGTCCATTTTATACTGCAATGACGCTGGAATTTCCATAGTTTTACACCAACGCCAAAACTCGCTGTCATCGCGCTTAGTAGTACAGTAATGCAATACTAGAAAATCTCGAATTTCTTCATAATCTGCGCGAATACGGCGGTTATACTCCGCCACTAACGCCGGCTGATGTTGTGAATTAGGAAACATCTGAATAAAGTACGCGATACTTTTTGACACCAGGTGAATCGCCGTTGATTCTAACGGTTCGATAAATCCTTGCGCTAAACCAAGCGATAAACAATTTTTCACCCAGGCTTGTTTACGCATTCCTGTGGTAAAAGGGATCACTCTTGGCTCAGTCAGCAGTCTGCCTTCAACCGAATCCAATAAGCTCTGTATCGCCTGTTGGTCAGAAATATATTTATCACAATAAACATAGCCATTACCGGTGCGATGTTGCAATGGAATGCGCCATTGCCAGCCAGCTTCTTTGGCACTGGAGATAGTATAAGGCAACGTTGCACCAGTATTTTCAGTTTGTACCGCCACCGCCTTGTTACATGGCAGATAATGCGACCAATCGTCATAACCAGCGGCTAAGGTTTGCTCAATTAATAATCCCCGAAACCCGGTGCAATCAATAAAAAAATCACCAGAAATTTGCTTACCGTTTTTTAAGACAACGTTCGCAATAGTGCCATCAGCTGTTTGATTGACTTGCTCAACTATGCCTTCTGTCCGCACCACTCCAATAGTTTCGGCAAACTGACGCAAAAACTTTCCGGCTAATCCGGCATCAAAATGCAAAGCATATAGTACCCGCGATAATGGGGTATTTTGTGCTTGAAATGGCAAAAAGAATTTACCTTGCTGCGCTAACACCGCTTCAGGCGAATGTGCCATTAACGGCGTGTTATCTCCTTCGGCGCGGCATTTCAACCAACACTGAAAAAAATCATAATCGTTAATCGCTTTACCTAAACTGCCAAACGGGTGAAAAAATGACGAGCCTTGTTGATGCCAGTTATCAAACTGGATACCGAGTTTAAAACTGCCCTGCGTCGCCTTAATAAATTCAGCTAAATCTATCCCTAAACTGGAGAGGATATTAATGATCGGCGGCACCGTTGCTTCGCCGACGCCGATAATGCCGATATCTTCTGACTCCACCAGTTCGATTTCCAACGGCGAGTTTTTAAAAATATTGCCTATGGTAGCAGCTGCCAACCAGCCAGCAGTGCCTCCACCAACAATGACGATTTTCTTGAGCGCGTTATCCGTTTTATTCATATTATCGCTACCATTTATCAATCAGCACTGAACTGACAATGCTGGTGTAAAAATTCACTATTGAGCGCTTGCTTGATTAATAACCCCTAATGAATAATCAGCCAATTCGACGTTATTGCCCACCATTTTTGATCGAAGCCAGTAATGATGAAAATCAACCTCTTGTGTTTCCTGACCATATAGTCCAAATGGGTGAATAAATGACGTCCCTTCCTGATACCAGTCTTTAAATTCAATACCGAGTTTACAAGTAGCAGCCGTCGCTTCTAGTACAGCTAAATCTGTTAAACCAAGCTTACGGTAAAAACGACGCAGTGTCGGAATAGTCGCTTCCCCCCCCCCACGCAGTGCCAATTTCTACGACTCTATTAAGCTAATTTC
>CAZUHQ010000029.1:0-33974 GCA_964620605.1 uncultured Thalassotalea sp. | reverse complement strand
GATGGCATTAGCTGGGTTAATGATTCCAAGGCCACTAATATTGGCGCAACATTAGCGGCGATTAACGGCTTAGCACCAACGCTATCAGTGGGCAATAAACTGATTCTGCTTGCTGGTGGTGATAGTAAAGGTGCAGATTTTACGCCATTACAGGCAGCTATTAAGGCAAATGTTGCGCAAGTGTTTACTATCGGTAAAGATGGCGAAAAAATTGCGGCGTTATCTGATAAGGCGCAGCAAGTAAAAGATCTACCTAGTGCGGTTAACCTGGCAAAACAAAGTGCCAAGCCAGGTGATATTGTCTTGCTATCTCCCGCCTGCGCCAGCACCGACATGTTTAACAACTTTGCCGAACGCGGCCAGATGTTTGCCGATATGGTGAATGCATTGCAGGAGGTCAGCGTATGCCGATAGCTGCAACTGTGATGTCAAATTTTAAATTCTCAAATTGGTTTAATACTGAGCCGGTATCTAATGCGACTTTCGATCGTAGCTATATTATTCTGGCTGTTGCCATGTATATGATAGGTTTGATCATGGTAGCAAGCTCGTCAATGCCAGTGGCAGAGCGCTTGTCCGCCAACCCGTTTCATTTTGTTATCCGCCATATGATTTATATTTGCCTGAGTGTGGTGATTGCCGCGGCGACCCTGCAAATTCCTATGGCGCGCTGGCATCAGCACAGTGGTAATTTATTGCTGATCGGCATGGTGTTACTTGTCATCGTTTTGCTTATTGGCCGTACGGTGAACGGTTCTACCCGCTGGATAGTCGTCGGCCCTATTACCATTCAAGCGGCAGAACCGGCGAAGTTATTCTTCTTCTGCTATCTGGCAGCTTATTTAGTCAGGCGTCGCGATGAAGTACTGGAAAACGTTAAAGGTTTTATTAAACCGCTGGTAGTATTTGGCGCATTGGCCTGCTTGTTATTGTTTCAGCCAGACCTAGGTACAGTGATCGTGATGTTTGTCACTACTTTTGGATTGTTGTTTTTGGCCGGGGCAAAACTGTGGCAGTTTATCAGTGTTGCCGGGGTTGGTTTGTTGGCGATTGCGGCATTAGCTTATTTCTCACCTTATCGCTGGGCGCGGGTCACCAGCTTTTTAGATCCGTGGAAAGATCCATTTGGCAGCGGCTATCAGTTAACTCAATCATTAATGGCCTATGGCCGCGGCGAGCTTACTGGTCAAGGCTTAGGTAACAGTATTCAGAAACTGGAGTATCTACCTGAAGCCCATACCGATTTTGTTATGGCAGTGCTGGCGGAGGAATTTGGCTTTATCGGCATCAGCGTGGTGTTGTTATTGAGTATGACTTTAGTGTTTAAAGCGCTAATGCTTGGGCGAAAGGCAGTGCAGAAAGAAAAATATTTCGAGGGATTTTTTGCCTTTGCTATCGGCATCTGGTTCAGTTTTCAGGCGGCGGTTAATATCGGTGCCAGTGCTGGAATAGTACCAACTAAAGGCTTAACTATGCCGCTGATCAGCTATGGCGGCAGCTCGATGATTATCATGACTATTGCCTTAGTGGTATTAATTCGTATTGATCATGAAATCCGTTTGCAGACAATACAGGCGACAGCCAGTCATAAGAAAAAAGGAGGACGTAAATGACAACTGAAAAACGTCCAACTTTATTAGTGATGGCTGGCGGCACAGGTGGTCATATTTTCCCTGGCATAGCGGTCGCGGAATATTTAAAGGCCGAGGGTTGGGATATTCACTGGCTAGGTACGGCAAAACGTATGGAAGCGCAGCTTGTGCCAGAGCACGGTTTTGAGATTTCTTTTATTAATATTGCCGGGCTACGCAATAAAAACTGGCAGGCCTGGTTGAAGTTGCCATTTAAATTATTGCAATCGGTAACTCAGTCGATGTCGGTGATCCGCAAGGTAAAACCGGATGTTGTCCTTGGCATGGGCGGCTATGCCAGTGCTCCAGGTGGTTTTGCCGCCTGGTTATTATCTAAACCTCTGGTGTTACATGAACAAAATGCGGTTGCTGGATTAAGTAATCGGTTTCTTTCCCGGTTAGCAGTCAAAGTGCTAAGTGCCTTTCCTGGGGCTTTTAAGTCAGGGGTTAAGCATCAGGTGGTGGGAAATCCGCTACGAAGCGATATTGTGGCGTTAGAGCAAACAGTGCCATCGCAACCTACTGCGACTAAGAAGGTACTAGTGGTCGGTGGCAGCTTAGGGGCAAAAGTATTAAACGACACTGTGCCGCAGGCGATGAAGCAGATCAAATTGCAAAATATTACCGTTTGGCATCAAACAGGTAAAGGTAATCAGCAAGCAGTGTTAGAGAGTTATCAACGTTATGGTTTGCCGCAAGATAAAGTCAAAGTCACTGAGTTTATTGAAAATATGGCACAGGCTTATCAGTGGGCGGATGTTGTGATTTGCCGCGCAGGCGCGTTAACAGTTTCTGAACTGGCGATGGCTGCAAAACCGGCGATTTTTGTTCCGCTTCCGCATGCGGTGGA
Organism: uncultured Thalassotalea sp.; assembly: GCA_964620605.1. Lineage (GTDB taxonomy): Bacteria > Pseudomonadota > Gammaproteobacteria > Enterobacterales > Alteromonadaceae > Thalassotalea_E. Next base: position 31,493 of record CAZUHQ010000029.1, on the reverse strand, counting down.
TGACCATCAAACGAAAAACGCCATGTATCTGGTACAAGGTAATGCGGCGAAAATGATCGCCCAAAATGAATTTAATGGCACTAGCCTTGGACAAATGCTCAATAGCTTGTTTGTTTCTGACAAAGTGATCCAGTCAATGTCAAAAGCTGCTCATGATGCGGCACATGCGGATGCAACGGCCAGGGTGGCACAAGCCTGTATGGAGCTAGTGAAAAAATGAGTATGAATGTGAGTAAAAAGTTGAAAACGCCAATTAAAGTGCCGGAAATGCGCCGGGTAAAAATTATTCATTTTGTTGGTATTGGTGGTGCCGGTATGGGCGGGATTGCCGAAGTACTGCTAAATGAAGGTTATCAGATCACAGGTTCTGACATTGGTGAAAACCAGGTAGTTTCACGGCTTAGAAAATTAGGGGCGCAAATTACTATTGGCCATCATCAAGACAATATTAACGGCGCCAGTGTTATCGTAGTGTCCAGTGCCATTAATCAAGATAATCCTGAATTACAACAGGCAGCGAAATTGCGGATTCCTGTGGTACGCCGCGCGGAAATGCTGGCGGAATTAATGCGTTTTCGCCATGGTGTTGCGGTTGCCGGAACACATGGTAAAACCACAACTACCAGCCTGGTTGCCAGCATTTTTGCCGAAGCGGATTTAGATCCAACCTTTGTCATTGGGGGCTTGTTAAATAGTGCCGGTACTAATGCCAGACTCGGTACCAGCCGTTACCTGATCGCTGAAGCCGATGAAAGTGATGCCTCGTTTTTACACCTCCAGCCTATGGTGGCTGTGGTGACTAATATCGACGAAGATCATATGGAAACTTACCAGGGGGACTTTGAAAAGCTCAAAGAAACCTACCTGGAGTTTTTACATAATTTGCCGTTTTACGGTTTGGCCGTGGTTTGTATCGATAATCCTGTGGTGCGGGAAATTTTACCTCGGATTGCCCGGCAAGTGATCACATATGGCTTTTCACAAGATGCCGATGTCGTCGCGACCAACTATCAGCAAAGTGGTGGTGTCAGCTATTTCACCGTTGAACGTCAGGGCCTGCCGGATTTAGATTTAAACGTGAATTTGCCGGGTCAGCATAATGTGCTAAATGCACTGGCCAGTATTGCGGTGGCAACTGATGAAGGGGTAAGTGATAGTGCAATCGTCAATGCGCTTGCCGGTTTTGCCGGTATCGGCCGCCGCTTTGAGCAGCTTGCCGATTTACATACTGAAAATGGTGCTATGGTATTGGTGGATGATTATGGTCATCACCCAAGAGAAGTTGCTGCCACTATTAAAGCAATGCGCAATGGCTGGCCGGACAAACGTTTGGTGATGGTGTTTCAGCCGCATCGCTATTCCCGTACCCGTGATTTATATGAAGACTTTGTTGAGGTGTTGTCACAGGTCGATTGCTTATTGTTGCTTGATGTCTACGGTGCCGGTGAAGTGCCAATTGCCAGTGCTGACAGTAAAAGCCTAGCACGTAGTATTCGTCAGCGTGGTCAAATCGAGCCGATTTATGTTGGTGATATCGAACAATTGCCTGAGCTGCTAAAAAATCAATTGCAAGACGGCGATATGGTGATCACTCAAGGGGCGGGAAATATTGGAGTGATTTCACGTCAACTGGCTGGCGATAAGATTTTTCAAGGAGTTGAGCATGACTGATTCTTTGAATAATAGCCTGCTTAAACAACAGCATATTGCCGTGCTTCATGGCGGTGATTCAGCTGAACGTGCAGTATCTCTGCGTTCAGGTGCTGCGATCGCCAAGGCGCTGGAAAGTGCCGGTTTCAACGTGTCTTTGGTAGATACTCAAGGTTATTGCTTGTCTAATTTAGTGGAATTAAAGGTTGATCGCGTGTTTATTGCGCTCCATGGTCGTGGTGGTGAAGACGGTTGTGTTCAGGGGGCATTGGAATATATGGGGATCCCCTATACTGGCTCTGGTGTTTTAGGTTCGGCGCTGTCAATGGATAAAAACCGCAGCAAACAGGTAATGCAGGCCTGCGGTTTACCGACCGCACCTTTTGTCGTGGTGAATAAATCGGCATTTAAAGCTCAGCAGGCGCAAAATATATTAAAAGAGCTTGGTGGTAAAGTGATGGTAAAACCTGCTCATGAAGGTTCCAGCATCGGCATGTCGATGGCACAAGATGCACAGCAACTAACACAGGCACTGGAGCAGGCATTTAACTTTGACAATGAAGTGCTGGTGGAAGCCTGGATCAACGGTCCTGAATATACCGTCAGTATTTTAGGCGAGCAGGCATTGCCGGTGATCCATATGGAAACGCCGAATGCCTTTTATGACTATCAAGCGAAGTATCAGTCAAACGATACTCAATACCATTGTCCTTGCCATTTATCTGAGCAAGATGAAAAAACACTGCAAAACCTGGCGTTAAAAGCATTTAAAGCAACCGGGGCTCAAGGCTGGGGACGCGTTGATGTCATGCGCAATGAAAATAATGACTGGCAAATACTGGAAGTTAATACCGTACCTGGAATGACGGAGACTTCTCTAGTGCCTAAAGCGGCAAAAGTGGCCGGTTATAGCTTTGTTGAATTAGTGAGCAAAATAGTCCAGCTAAGTGTTGATAACGGAGAGCAGGGCTAGGTATGACGCACAAGGCTGAACAATTAACTCTTAGTCCAACCGGCGAAAAACTTCACTGGAGTTTTTGGCTGGGGGTGACGTTTTTTGTTTCAGTGATCATAGCTATTTGCCTGCTCAGCTGGTATGTCACAAATAAAATGTCGGCGCAGGAGTCGATGCCGGTAACCTCAATTGTTATCAGTGGTGAGATGCCGTATACAGAAAAAGCCGATATTGAGCGGGCGATTGAGCGTATTGATTTAGGGAACTTTTTTAAAGTTGATGTTGATCAGGTGCAACAAAAAGTAGTGAATTTGCCCTGGGTGTATTCGGTTTCAGTACGTAAGCATTGGCCAAATGAATTGAAAATATATGTTGTCGACCAAAAACCGATAGCCTATTGGAATGGCGACTTTTTAATAAACCAGCAGGGCATGGCGTTTCAGGCGGACATTAGCCGTATTGAACACAGCTTACCGGCATTTTTTGGCCCTGAAGGTAGTGAATTGGTGGCATTGGAAAACTTTATTAACTTAAGTCGACTGTTGGAATATAGCGAGCTGGCAATCGATGAATTAATGTTGTCGGAACGTTATTCCTGGCAGCTAACATTAGATGACGGTGTGGTACTGAATTTAGGGCGTGAAAACCGCGTTCAACGCATTCAACGCTTTATGGATATTTATCCAGAGATTAAGGCAAATAAAAAGGCGGATCAGCAAGTTAAATATGTTGATTTACGTTATGAAACGGGGCTGGCAGTCGGCTGGAAACCTCAGGTAGAAAAAGAAAGAGTTTAACATTAATGGCAAAAGTTAATGAAAGAAATTTAGTGGTCGGTTTAGATATTGGTACATCCAAGATCTCGGTCGCGGTTGGTGAAATCACACCAGACAATCAGTTAAGCATTGTCGGTGTCGGTAATCAACCGGCACGCGGCATGGATAAAGGTGGCGTTAACGACCTTAACCTGGTGATCCAGTCAATTCAACGCGCTATTAATGAAGCGGAATTAATGGCAGATTGCCATATTAGTTCTGTCTATCTGGGAATTTCCGGAAAACATATCAGTTGCCAAAATGAAAATGGCATGGTGCCGATTAATGACAAGGAAGTGATCCAGGAAGACGTGGATAATGTCATTCATACCGCGCGTTCAGTGCCAATTTCTGCCGAGCGTCGAATGCTACATGTTTTGCCTCAGGAATATTCCATTGACTGTCAGGATGGCATTAAAAGTCCAATTGGCATGTCAGGCGTGCGGATGGAAGCGAAAGTGCATATCGTTACCTGTGCCAATGATATGGCGAAAAATATTGTGAAATGTGTCGAGCGTTGCGAGTTAAAGGCGGATCAATTGATTTTCTCGGCACTTGCTTCTAGTTATGCGGTGTTAACCGATGATGAAAAAGAATTAGGTATTTGTGTCGTCGATATCGGCGCCGGTACCATGGATATTGCGGTCTTTACCGGTGGTGCATTACGCCATACCGCCGTTATCCCGGTGGCGGGTAATCAGGTGACCAGTGATATTGCCAAGATTTTCAGAACGCCATTAAGTCATGCAGAAGACATAAAAGTGCAATACGCCTGTGCGCTGCGTCAAATGGTTAGTATGGAAGAAAACATTGAAGTACCAAGTGTTGGCGGCCGGCCTGCACGTTCAATGTCACGCCATACCCTGGCGGAAGTAGTGGAGCCTAGGTATCACGAGTTATTTGAATTGATTCAGGAAGAGTTACGTGAATGCGGTTTGGAAGATCAAATCGCTGCCGGTTATGTGTTAACCGGCGGCACCGCGAAAATGGAAGGGGTAGTGGAATTTGCCGAAGAAGTTTTCCAAATGCCGGTGCGGGTGGCGACAGCACAGAATGTTGCCGGTTTAAAAGAATATGTTAATGACCCGACCTACGCCACTGTGGTTGGACTTTTACATTATGGCATGCAGGCCAGCGAACAAAGTAGCAGTGAAAGCAAAAGCAGCGAAGGCGTTGCTAGCATAGGTTCACGGATTTTGGCCTGGTTTAAAGGTGAATTTTAGAATTTATAGATGAGTGAAAACTTGTTTGTAGTGAGTAAGCAAGACGTTTTGGTGGAACAAAACAGTAACAATCGGAGAGAGAAAAATGTTTGAATTGATGGAAGATCATAACGAAGAAGCGGTCATTAAAGTCATAGGTGTTGGCGGCGGTGGCGGCAATGCCGTTGAGCACATGGTAAGTCAAACCATTGAAGGGGTTGAGTTTATCACGGCAAATACCGACTCGCAGGCGTTGCGCAATTCGTCTGCGAATGTCACTTTACAGCTGGGCAGCGATGTCACTAAAGGCTTAGGTGCTGGTGCGAACCCAGAAATTGGTCGTCGTAGCGCAGAAGAAGACAGAGATACCATTAAAGAAACCTTACAAGGTGCTGACATGGTGTTTATCGCTGCCGGTATGGGCGGCGGCACTGGTACAGGTGCGGCGCCGGTAGTTGCTGAAGTGGCAAAAGAAATGGGAATTTTAACGGTTGCTGTCGTCACTAAACCGTTCCCGTTTGAAGGTAAAAAACGTATGAATTATGCCGATCAAGGCATCGAATTTTTAGCAAAAAATGTCGATTCATTGATCACTATTCCTAACGAGAAACTGTTAAAAGTCTTAGGGCCGGGTACATCGTTATTAGATGCCTTTAAAGCGGCGAATAACGTACTTTTAGGTGCGGTACAAGGTATTGCGGAACTTATTACCCGCCCCGGACTCATAAACGTTGACTTTGCCGATGTCCGTACTGTGATGTCAGAAATGGGCACGGCAATGATGGGTTCAGGTATCGCTTCAGGTGAAGATAGAGCGGAAGAAGCGGCGGAAGCAGCGATTTCCAGCCCGTTACTGGAAGATGTCGATTTAGCAGGAGCACGCGGTATTCTTGTTAATATTACTGCCGGTATGGATATCAGCATTGATGAGTTTGAAACGGTTGGTAATGCAGTTAAAGCGTTTGCTTCTGAAAATGCTACTGTGGTTGTTGGTGCGGTAATCGATCCTGAAATGACGGAAGAGTTGCGTGTCACTGTAGTTGCTACCGGTATTGGCGCTGAGCGTAAGCCAGATATCACGTTAGTTAATCCAGCACCGGCAGTTGAGCCAATTGCTGTAGGTCAGGAATTTATCGCTAGTGCGCAACCTGAAGCAAGTACGCAATCTGTTGCCATGCCTGAAGCGAATGCCCAGGCACAAAAAGTGCCAGCGGCTGACTTGGATAATTACCTGGATATTCCGGCATTTTTAAGAAAACAGGCTGATTAATTACTTAACTATTTTTACGATTAATAAGTAAAAGTTTAGCGATTAATAAGTAAAAGCATAGGTTTTGATTTTGTTAGGCTTTTTTGCTATATTATGCGCCCGCCAATTTCGGGTGGTGCTTTATAGTAAAATATAGGCTTAAGAAGGCTATTTATGATTAAACAACGTACAATTAAAGAGCAAGTATCGGCTGTAGGTGTGGGTTTACACAAAGGCGAAAAGGTGCAGATCACTCTCCGTCCTGCACCGGCAAATACAGGTATTGTATTTCGTCGTGTTGACTTAAACCCGATAGTCGATATTAAAGCAACACCGGCAGCCGTTGGTGAAACGACTTTATGTACCTGTTTAGTGAATGAACAAGGTGTGCAGATCTCCACCGTCGAGCACTTGTTATCTGCGTTAGCAGGTTTAGGAATTGATAATCTAGTGATAGATGTCGATTCGCCTGAAATTCCAATTATGGATGGTAGCGCATTACCGTTTGTTTATTTAATTCAATCGGTTGGCATCGAAACCTTAAATGCAGCCAAACGCTTTATTCGCATTAAAAAACCTATCCGGGTTGAAGAAGGTGATAAATGGGCTGAATTAACGCCGCATCAGGGTTTTAAAGTTAATTTTGCCATTGAGTTTGATCATCCGGTGATCGCCAATACCTGTCAGTCAATGACCATGGATTTATCGAGCTGTTCGTTTATTAAAGAGATCAGCCGCGCCCGTACCTTCGGTTTTATGCGTGATATTGAGTTTTTACGCTCACATAACCTGGCGTTAGGCGGTAGTCTGGAAAATGCGATTGTCCTTGATGAGTATCGCATGCTTAATAAAGACGATTTACGTTATGATGACGAGTTTGTTAAGCATAAGATTTTAGATGCGATTGGTGACTTATATATGTGCGGTCATAGCATTTTAGGTCAGCTGAATGCCTTTAAATCAGGTCATGGCTTAAATAACTTGCTGTTACGTGAAGTTTTTAAACAAACTGATGCTTGGGAATGGGTCAGTTATGAAGATGAAACGGTTTCTCCGATCGAATTTCAGGAAATTAGCGCCTCAAGCTTCTAAGACAACCCCATAGTTGAATTACACGAAAAACCAGCACAAGATGCTGGTTTTTATGTTCAGGATGAACGGTATGCCGCGGTGCCAGGGATGGCAAGGAGCGGCGATGTCAGGATGAACGGTATGCCGCGGTGCCAGGGCCGTTCTTAGGCATCCATGCCTGCACGGCATTAGTATATCTTTATACGTCATGGCAAGGAGCGGCGATGTCAGGATGAACGGTATGCCGCGGTGCCAGGGCCGTTCTTAGGCATCCATGCCTGCACGGCATTAGTATATCCTTATACGTCATGGCAAGGAGCGGCGATGTCAGGGTGAACGGTCAGTTTTTTTGTTCCAGACAAAAACTAAGTACTTACGTCCGTGTAAGCAATAACGCGGGTTCATATATATTGTAAAATATTATGATTATGGCAAAAACAAGCTTACCGTTTAGCCAAGTTTGCCAATTGCTGTAATTTCTTTTTAAGACTTTCCGGGGCATGCTCAGCCACTTCATTTAACTGTGCGGCGGTCTGCTGGGAAATAAACTGGGTTTTCTTCGCAGGTATTTTTTCTACGGTTTGCTGTTTGTTACGATAAGGGGCGATTTTTATCTCAATTTGAGTAAATTCATTGTGGGTTGCCTGTGCCAGTTGCTGAGAGATTTTCACCCGCTCAAATTGCAATCTTTGCCCCCAAATCGCAGATATCACTTCGATCACTAAGCAGTTTTGTTTAAAATTGGCAATATGCCATACTTGTGCTGGCAGGTCAGGGCAGGTTTGTCGTACAATGTCGGCTAACAAGGTTAAAGAGTTGGTTTTTGCCGCAATTTGTGCCAAAGTGCCGGTTGACGATTTTAGCAAGCGAGATGCATCGATAGGATTTTTTGTTTTTCTTGCCATAATTCAATCAGTTAACTATAAAAACTCGTAATGCGAGTTTTACAATAAAGAGTATTATGAGTTTAACATTACTGTATCGTGGAAAAAACGTTAGATTTTCAATGAAATTAAATAAATTTCATTGGGTATCTGCTTTAACGGTTTTTGCCATTATTTCCGGTTTTGTTGTTCATTTGCTGATTTCATCCGATGCCAAACCTGACAACAGTTATCCTGTTACCCAACAGATTAGCGATGATGCAGCGTCAGAGTCTGATATTAATCAACAGCAAGTGACGGCATTAACGATGAAATTGGCTGAATTGCAAAGCCAGGTTTTACGATTAAATGCCTTAGGTGATCGTTTAGCGGATGAAGCGAATATTCCAGAAAACGAATTTAATTTTCAGGAGTTACCGCCCAGTGGTGGTCCGTTAAGGTTAGAGCAAGTCACAGTGAAACCTATTGCTGAGTTACTGGCTGAGATTAATAAAATTGAAGCTGAACTTGGAATTGAAGAAAAGCAACTTAAGGTGCTTGAATCTATCACTTTAGGTCACCATATAGAAAATACCAGTTATTTATCAGGACGACCCATTACCAAAGGTTGGTTATCCTCATATTTCGGAACGCGCAAAGATCCCTTTACCGGTCGCCCTGCGATGCATAAAGGCGTTGATTTTGCGGGGAAAGAAGATGCAGAGATAATTGCTACAGCCGCAGGTGTAGTTAGCTGGGCTGATGACCGTTATGGTTATGGGAAGTTGATTGAAATTAATCATGGTAAGGGCTTTAAAACCCGCTATGGTCACAATAAAAAATTATTGGTGAAAGTGGGTGATGTTGTTAGTAAAGGGCAAGTCATTGCACGCATGGGCAGCACCGGACGTTCGACCGGACCTCATGTGCATTATGAAATTTTGCGTAATAACACCCAAATCAACCCAGTAAAATATGTTTATCGAAAAGCTAAATAGTTAGTTTAAGAAAAGCGTTATTTGTGATCGGCTTCGGCCGATCACTTTTATTTTTAAGCAGTAGATTTCTGCTATTTATTTTTAAAGATGGTTTAAACAAGATGTTTGTAAAGTTAATGACAAAGTTGTTCGGTAGTCGCAATGACAGATTACTGAAGCAAATGGGCAAAGAAGTAACAAAAATAAATGCGCTCGAACCTATCATTGAAGCGTTAAGCGACGAAGAACTCAAAGGTAAAACCGCCGAGTTCAAAGAGCGCATCGTTAACGGTGAAACTTTAGAAAGCTTGTTACCAGAAGCCTTTGCCGTTGTCAGAGAAGCGAGTCGCCGGGTGTTTGGCATGCGTCATTTTGATGTTCAGATGATCGGTGGCATGGTGCTTAACGATGGAAAAATTGCCGAAATGCGCACCGGTGAAGGTAAAACCTTAACTGCAACGTTGCCATCTTATTTGAATGCGTTAACCGGTAAAGGCGTGCATGTTATTACCGTTAATGATTATCTGGCAAGCCGTGACGCCGACTGGTCACGACCTTTATTTGAATTTTTAGGACTCACCGTTGGTTGTAACGTACCTGGCATGAGCCATGAAGCAAAACAGGCGGCATATCAGTCTGATATTACCTACGGTACCAACAACGAGTTCGGCTTTGATTATCTGCGCGATAATATGGCGTTTTCGCCAGAAGAACGAGTACAACGTCCATTGCACTTTGCCGTAATTGATGAAGTGGACTCTATTTTAATCGATGAAGCGAGAACGCCGTTGATTATCTCAGGTGCTGCGGAAGACAGCTCTGAGCTGTATAAAATGATCAATGAGATAGTACCGACGCTTGAGTTGCAAAACGAAGAAGATAAAGACGAAGAAGAAGGCCAGAAAGAAGATTTTGTCGAAGGTGATTACACTATCGATGAAAAAGCCAAACAGATTTATTTGACTGAACGCGGTCAGGTACGCATCGAAGAAATTCTGCAAACAAAAGGCATGATCCAGGACGGCGATTCGCTGTTCTCTGCCAGTAATATCACACTGTTACATCATGTGATGGCGGCGCTGCGTGCTCACAAATTGTTCCAAAAAGACGTCGACTATATCGTTAAAGAAGGCGAAGTCGTGATAGTTGACGAACATACTGGTCGTACTATGGAAGGTCGTCGTTGGTCTGAAGGTTTACACCAGGCGGTGGAAGCCAAAGAAGGGGTAAATATTCAAAATGAAAACCAGACTTTAGCGTCTATCACCTTCCAAAACTATTTCCGCTTGTATGAAAAATTATCCGGGATGACAGGAACTGCCGACACCGAAGCGTTTGAATTTAATCATATTTATGGTTTGGAAACTGTGGTTATTCCAACCAATAAGCCGATGATCCGTAACGATATGGCTGACTTGATTTATTTAACTGCTGAAGAAAAGTTTGAAGCGATTCTTGAAGATATCAAAGGTTGTGTCGAGCGCGGTCAGCCGGTACTGGTGGGGACTATCAGTATCGAAACTTCAGAATTTTTATCTGCCTACCTGAAAAAAGCGAAAATCAAGCATAAGGTCTTGAATGCCAAATTCCACCAGCAGGAAGCGGAAATTGTTGCCGATGCCGGTAAAATTGGCGCGGTTACTATTGCCACTAACATGGCGGGTCGTGGTACCGATATCGTCTTAGGCGGTAATTTTGATGCTAGCCTTGCCAAGCTTAACAACCCAAGCGACGAAGCGATTGCCAAGGCTAAAGAAGAATGGCAAAAAGAACACGATAAAGTCTTGGAATTGGGTGGTTTGCACATAGTGGCGACCGAGCGCCATGAATCTCGCCGTATCGATAATCAGTTACGTGGTCGCTCTGGCCGTCAGGGGGATCCGGGTTCAACGCGTTTTTATTTGTCGATGGAAGACGGCTTAATGCGTATTTTCGCCTCAGAACGTATTACCAACATGATGCGTAAACTGGGGATGGAACGCGGCGAAGCGATTGAGCATCCTTGGGTCACTAAGAGTATCGAAAATGCCCAACGTAAGGTAGAAGGTCGTAACTTTGATATTCGTAAGCAGCTACTTGAGTACGATGACGTCGCGAACGATCAGCGTAAAGTCATTTACGAACAACGTAATGAGTTAATGGATGAAGCGGATATCAAAGATGTGGTTACCGCAATTCGCACTGATGTTGTTAACGGTATTATCGACCAACATATTCCGCCGCAATCATTAGAAGAAATGTGGGATATTGAAGGGTTGGAAGAGCGTATTAAGGGTGACTTAGCGCTTGAAATGCCAATTGCCCAATGGTTAAAAGAAGACAGCAAGCTGCACGAAGAAACCCTGCGCGAAAAAATTCTAAACCTGGTTGAACAGGAATATCAGAACAAAGAAGCAATGGTTGGCGCGGATGTTTTACGTCAGTTTGAAAAAGCGGTAATGCTACAAAGTTTGGATTCACACTGGAAAGAGCATTTAGCTGCGATGGATCATCTGCGTCAAGGTATTCACTTACGTGGTTATGCGCAGAAAAATCCTAAACAGGAATATAAACGCGAGTCGTTCGAACTGTTTTCAGAATTGTTGGATAACCTTAAATACGATGTCATCGGTATTTTAAGTAAGGTACAAATTCGTGCGGAATCCGATGTTGATGCGGTTGAAGAACAACATCGTAAAGCTGATGAAGTGCCGAAAGAGTTTACCCATCAGTCGTCAGAAAACCCGGCGACGCAAATGCCAAGGGTTGGCCGTAACGAGCCATGCCCATGTGGTTCAGGTAAGAAGTATAAGCAATGTCATGGTAAGCTGACTTAATAACCAGATAATTAAATAAAGTTTTAACAATGCCAATCAAACGATTGGCATTGCTGTTTTAGAAGGATAAATAATAGTGAAGCAAGTTCATGTTGCCGTTGGTGTTATTGTATCGGGTAGCGAGTTTTTTCTTACCAGAAGACACCCCAATGTTCATCAAGGCGGTAAATGGGAATTTCCAGGGGGTAAGGTAGAGGCCGATGAAACAGTTGCTCAGGCGCTTCACCGTGAGCTTAAAGAAGAGGTTGCCATTGATGTCTTATCTTGCATGCCTTTAATAGAGATTGCTCATGACTATGGTGATAAGCAGGTATTACTGGATGTTTACCTGGTAGATAATTTTCAGGGTGAGCCGAGTGCCCAGGAAGGCCAACAGCAAGGCTGGTTTGCGCTTGAGCAGTTAACTGAGATTGATTTTCCACAAGCGAATAAGGCGATTGTTGAAAGGCTGAACGTGTATTATGGCTAAGCTTTGTTAGCTACGTATAATAAATAAAAAATACTTAACAGCTATGCTCAGTTCTCGCTTAGTAATTAAGCTGGTTGTAATAACGAGTGTTTGAAGCTAAACCTTTCCCATTACAGCGATTTGATCAATAGCAAGCAGAGGTAGCCTTGGACCTGAGACAGGACGTCGAAGGCTGCCGCTGTTCAGGGACTATAAATTGGCAGGGCTCAAAGGCTACCCTTGGTATTTATCAAAGTCTTTCGCTGTGTTGGGCGGCGAGGGGATTCCAAAGGGGAAACAGCCGTATTTTTCCCTTTGGGTGCAGCCGGCACTTCGGCAATATAGCCAGATTAAAGCACTGAAATTAGAAAGAATTTATTTTTAACATCGTAGCAATTTTTGTTAATTTGGTGCTAGATATGCCTATTCTGGCTCAACAAAGAATTTATTGTGCTGTAAAAATTCCTGCTCGAGCGCATCGAGCATTTCTTCACTAAGCTCGACTTCTTTTTGCATTGGCTGGGAAATTTTATGATTTTCAGCCGCCCAGTCACCTAAATCGATCAACTGGCAGCGCTTGCTGCAAAACGGTCGGTATTCATTTTCTGGTAACCAGAGTACTGCTTTATCACAGGTTGGGCAGGGAACTTTTAACGTCATCTAGTCTATTTATTAATTGCGATAAAATTTGAGGTGATTATAAAAAAATGTCGGTAATTAGGCCAGTGAAAGCTTAATGAATAATGATTAGCAGCGCGCCAGTTTAAACTGTATCGGCTGGTCGCAGTATTTTCGGCCTGAGGCATCACAAGGCATCATAAAGCGAATAGAATAGCGAAACTTGTTACCGCTGACTGTCGGATAATAATGAGCTTTGTTGTCTAATTTCATCCGTAATAAAAATAAGCCTTCGCCGCTATCTTGATAAAAGCCTCTTTCGGTATAAATAGTTTCGAACTCGGCGCGTTGGCGTAAAAATTTTAGCACTAATGACAAGGCGTTAAAGATATGATCTAACTGAGCGAGCCAGCCTTTAATTTCCGCTTTAATAATATTCTCGTCCTGATTTAACCAATACTTAAGCTGAGGGACATCAAAGCTGGCGGTACCGCCTTGCATCGCATAACGCTGTTTAAGGCTAACCAGAAACTTATCGTCTTTAAGCTGACCCCATTGCTGGTTGGGCGATTTTAATAAACAAAGCAGGTTAACGGTTTGCTTGATATTTTGTTCTAATGCGCTGTTATCTACATTTGGTGAGCGTGACCAAAGTACCAGATTTTGCTCGAGTTTTTCCAGATCTTTAATTAAGTCGCCACGTATGTCGTTGCGTTCTAACGTATCGATAACAGCAAAAAGCGCGGAAAAGAATACTTGCTGGGATAAGTCGATATTGGTTGAGAAACATTGGTTTGCCTGGGCAAATAATTGCTCGAGCTTTAAGTAGTTTCTAATGCGCTCGTTGAGCGGGTGTTCATATAATACCGACGACATATTGCTACAGTTTGCTTAAGGATTTCACTATCTTACCTAGTGTGATATTAAATGGCTAATTTTTTTACAATTGTCTAATTGTAGGAGGGTTTGTCGGCCGTTACGAGCGTAGCGGGCACTAGGATTATTTTTAGTGCGCTGATTATTTTCGTGCCAATGCCTGATAGTGCTGATTGAGCTCAGTTACTTTTTGTCTAATTTCGGCTAAATCACAGCTGTCATTATCAATAACATCATCTGCCAGTGCCAAGCGCTCGCTACGTGATATTTGACTTGCGATAATCGCCTCAACCTGCTGCTCGCTAACATTATCACGATCTGAGGTGCGCTTGATTTGGGTGTCAGGAGAGACATCGACCACTAAATCTCTATTGGTAATGGCATTGAGCTTATTTTCAAATAACAGCGGCGCGGATAATATACAGTAATCGCCCTTACAGTTTGCTAACGCACGGATAATGGCGTTTCGGATCAGCGGGTGCATTAATTGATTAAGCCAAAGCTTTTCCTGCTCGTTTTTGAATATTTTCTCTCTTAATAGTGCGCGATTAAGCTCGCCGTTTGCTAACAGTATTTGCTCACCAAAATGGCTGGCAATTTTGCGTAATGCTTCACTACCAGGCTCAACAACTGCCCTGGCAATAACATCGGCATCCACTATGTTAACGCCAAGCTCGGCGAAAAAGTTGGAAACTGTGGTTTTGCCGCTACCAATACCGCCAGTCAGGCCAACAATAAAATCTGCCATTTTCTTTACCTACAAGCTATTAGCTTAGAGAATAAGCCCTAAATACCACTGCCAGATGCCTTGACCCCACAGTAGGCAAATCCAGCCAGCAAGTGCGAGATAAGGGCCAAAAGGAATCGCCTGCTCGCGTTGATGATTGTTAAACACCATTAAACTGATGCCAATGATTGCGCCAACTGCCGAGGCCATTAAAATCAACAGTGGCAGTAATTGCCAGCCAAACCAGGCGCCAAATACCGCCAGCAGTTTAAAATCACCATGTCCCATGCCTTGCTTACCGGTTAGCAACTTAAACAGCCACATTACGCTAAACAAACTCATATAACCGGCAATAGCGCCGATAACCGCGGTTTCCAGCGGCACGATCAGGCCGTTGATATTAATTAACAAGCCAAGCCATAACAGCGGATAAGTCAATTGATCCGGCAACAGCATATGGTCAAAATCTATCATGGTCAGGCAAATCAGCCCCCAGGTTAGTAGCAGTACATAGCAAGTTAACAGGCTAACACCATAATGATGGGCCACTACTAAACTTAATGCTGCGGTAGTAGCCTCAATAATAGGGTAACGGGCTGATATTTTATTGTGGCACTGGCTGCATTTACCTTTTAGCCATAGCCAGCTAATGACAGGAATATTTTCATAAAACCGGATGCCGTGTCCGCAGTGTGGGCAAGTAGAAGCTGGTTTTGATAGCGTGATTAATTCTTGCTTTTTAGCTGGTACATTGTCTAATTCTTCGGCGAGAAATTCTCGGCATTCGCTATACCATTGTTGTTCCAGCATTTTAGGAAAACGGTAAATTACGACATTTAAAAAGCTGCCGATGGCAAGTGAAAATAGCGCGACGGTTAAATAAAAACTCATCGGGTAGAGCTCAAACATGGCGAGGGTATTTGCTAGCACATCAACCTACTTTATTTTGATAGCTGTTACGCTGTTATTAAAAAAGCACAGTGTATTGAAAAGGACTGCAAAAAGAAACAGCAATGAACTGCTAAACAACCATACCAATTTGGAAGATTGGCAAATACATAGCCACGATTAAACCACCGATAACGACCCCTAATACCGCCATAATCATCGGCTCTAACAGTGCGGTGAGGTTATCAACCGCATCATCAACTTGCTGTTCATAAACAGTAGCGACTTTTGCCAGCATATCGTCAACTGCGCCAGATTCTTCACCGATAGCCACCATTTGTATCACCATATCCGGGAAGATATTACAATTACGCATTGCCAGGTTCATTTGCATACCGGAGGTCACTTCGGCGCGAATCTCTAAAATCGCATCGCGAAATACCGCATTACCGGAAGCACCAGCGGCAGACTCTAATGCATCTGGCAAAGGGACACCGGCAGCAAAGGTCGTGGATAAAGTACGGGCATAACGGGCGACAGCCGCTTTTTTCAGTAACTCACCGATAACCGGCAATTTAAGAATTTGCTTATCGACATTGTCGTGAAACTTTTGGCTATTTCTATGGGCACGCTTAAATAAATAACCGGCGGCAAATAAAGCGCCTAAGCCGATATACCAGTAACTTTGCATAAAATCTGAAATCGCCAGCACTAATAAGGTAAAGGCAGGTAGTTCGGCGCCAAAGCTGTCAAAAATATCTTTAAATACCGGGACGACAAAGATTAGCAGAACAGAAGTGACAACGGCAGCGACTACCAGCACGGCAATCGGGTAGGTCATTGCCTTTTTGATTTTTGCTTTTAGTGCTTCGGCTTTTTCCTTATAGGTGGCAATTCGGTCATAAATAGTTTCCAAGGCGCCGGATTGTTCGCCGGAATGTACCAGATCGCAATACAGGCTATCAAAAAATCTTGGGTGTTCACGTAAACATTCAGACAGTGGAATACCAGATTGTAATTTATTGCCAATATCAGCCAGTAATTTTTGCATATTGCCGTTGTTATGACCTTTGCCGATCATTTCGATGGTTTGTACCAGCGGCACACCGGCATTGAGCATGGTAGCAATTTGGCGGGTAATTTCGGCAATATTCGCGGCAGTAAGCGCTTTATCACCGCCAAGGCCAAATAACGGCTTAGGTTTTTTCTTAACTCGCCCTGGAGTCACGCCCTGTTTGCGCAGCTGAGCCTTTAGTTCCAGCATACTGGCAGCAGAGAGCTCGCCGCTAACTTTTTTGCCTTTACGGTTAACTCCCTGCCATTGGAATACTTCCAGCTCTTGTGGAGCTATGGTTTTGCTTTTAGTTGCCGAAACTGCCATAAAACACCTTTTTTATGATTATGCGCTGGTGACCCGGTTAATTTCTTCCAGGCTGGTCATGCCTTGCATCGCTTTTTTCAAGCCAGACTGCCTTAAATTATCATAGCCTTCTTTTTGACATTGTGTAGCTATGTCTAACGAATTTCCGCCTTCCATAATTATACTGGCGATTTGTTCGCTGATTTTTATCACTTCGTAAATACCGACTCGGCCTTTGTAACCACCGGTACATTGGTCGCAGCCGACCGGTTTAAATAATTTAAATTGGCCAATTTTATCTTCCGGAAAGCCCTGATTGCGAAGTTCGGCTTGTGGAATCACTTCTTCTTCCCGACATTGAGTACAGAGCCTGCGCGCCAGCCGCTGAGCGATTATAATACTGACTGAGCTTGCGACGTTATAAGATGGCACTCCCATGTTTAATAACCGGGTCAGGGTTTCTGCTGCTGAATTGGTATGTAAGGTTGATAATACCAGGTGGCCGGTTTGTGCCGCTTTAATCGCGATTTCGGCGGTTTCAAGATCGCGAATTTCCCCAACCATCACGATATCCGGATCTTGCCTCAAAAATGAGCGTAATGCACTGGGGAAGGTTAGCCCGGCTTTGATATTAATCTGTACCAGGTGGCCGGATTGTGCCGCTTTAATCGCGATTTCGGCGGTTTCAAGATCGCGAATTTCCAACCATCACGATATCCGGATCTTGTCGTAAAAATGAGCGCAAGGCGCTGGGAAAGGTTAAACCGGCCTTGGTATTGATTTGTACCTGGTTAATGCCTTCGAGGTTAATCTCGACCGGATCTTCGGCGGTGGAAATATTGCGCTCCGCTGTGTTTAGGATATTAAGCCCGGTATAAAGCGAGACGGTTTTTCCCGAGCCGGTAGGCCCGGTCACTAAGATCATGCCCTGGGGCTGCGCCAGCGCGTCCATATAGATTTTCTTCTGCTCTGCTTCATAGCCGAGCATGTCAATACCTAGCATGGCGCTGGAGGAGTCTAAAATCCGCATTACGATTTTTTCACCCCACATGGTTGGCAGGGTGGAAACACGAAAGTCGATAGATTTACGTTTTGATAATGCCAGTTTTATTCGGCCATCTTGTGGCACTCGGCGCTCAGCGATATCGAGTCTAGACATTACTTTTAACCGGGCGGCCATCCGGGCAGCCAGGGCAATAGGCGGTTTGGCAATTTCAGTTAATATGCCATCGACGCGAAAACGGATGCGATAGGATTTTTCATAAGGTTCAAAATGTAAATCCGATGCGCCTTTTTTAATAGCGTCCAGTAATATTTTATTAATATAGACAACGATCGGCGCATCTTCTTTATCACCGGTGGCAGCATCGTCGTCGTCCTTGTGCTCTTCCTGGACATCGATACCGGAAAGCTCTTCGGTATCCATATCCGAGATATCCAGGGCATCACTTTCTTCTTCCAAGACTTTTTCGATGCACTCATTGAGGCTTTTTTCATTGGATAATACCAGCTCGGTAGTAAAGCCGCTGTTAAACTGAATTTCTTCCAGTGCATCAAGATTAGTGGGATCAGACATCGCGACAAATAACACTTTGCCACGTAAAAACAGCGGCAGCGCGTTGTGTTTGCGGATCAATTTTTCATTGCGCACGCCATCTGGCACTAAGCTGGTATCAAATTGTTTTAAATCGATTAACGGGTAACCAAAACTTTTCGAGAGGATACTGGCAATATGGTGCGGATCTAGATGTTTATCTTCAACCAAATAGCGGACAAAAGGTTTTTTTTGCTGAATAAAACCGGCGCTGATTTGTTCCACCATCTCACTGGAGACAATATTATGTTTGGTTAATGCCGATAATAGGCTGGACTGTTGGTGAAGACCCTTCATAACACCTTGGTTAAACTCAAATAAATTTAGTTTTCAACTACAGTGTAACGTATTTTTCAGGGAAAAAACAAAACAAGCTTTTTAATTCGATATTTTTGCTAATTAAACTTAAGGTTATATGGTAATTCAGGTACTCTGGGCAAAAATTTGAGTCAAATTTAATCCAATGTTAAAGCTTCAAAAGATTTTTTTAACAGTATTAGCCCTGTATTTGGTTATAGGAATGCATATTGTATTGCCTACTCCAGGAGGCGCTGGCCTTTACTTAGCTCCGAATATTATTGGCTGGTGCTTTATTAGTTTGCTGATAACTATCGGGGGAGTTTGTGCTTATAAAAAACGATTTATTCTTGTTCATGATACGTTTAAATACCTTGTTGTTGGATTTCTTTTTTTATTAATACCTTTTACTGTCAATAACGATCTTAGCTATTTAGCTATTCCGAGAATTTTAGCAATACTAGGAATATTAGTGCTGTTTTTCGCGTTATTTCAGTGTGACTTTAATTGCAAATTGCGTAAGAAGATCATTGTTATATTGTTATTGGGAGTCGTAATTGAAGTAACGCTGGGGTTAGTTCAGTTTTATCTTTTGCTACTTTTTAATATCGATATTCTTGGTTATACGCCGCTATTTGGTAAACCTTATGGCTCATTTACACAAAATAATGTAATGGCAAGCTTTCTTGCTACGGGCGTTGCATTATCACTTTTTATTCAGGCGAAAAACTTGTCGCATAAAAGTGTGTTAATAAAAATGCTAACTGGTTATACCTTATTTGGTACTGCTGTTTTATTGGTATTGTTGCAATCAAAAACCGGGGTTCTTGCCACATTAATCGTCATATTGCTATTTATTCCTCCACTAAAAGAAGATAAATCCAGCTTGAAATTTTCTTCTGTAGCTGTGTTATTCGGGATTATTATTGGAGTGTTGAGTCAAATACAATTGAAGCTTCCTGTAAAAGATAATATTGCCAGTGATCAGGGAGTGAGATCGACAATTTATGCGGTTTCGTTTGATATGTTTAAAGATCAACCGTTAACTGGCTATGGCTATGGGAATTTTGAGCGGGCTTATCGTGAGTATCATTTACATGCAATGCAAGGTAATCCTGAACTAGATCCACCACTTGAAGATTTGGGACACCCTCATAATGAATTGTTGTATTGGGGGGTAGAAGGTGGAATAAGCGCTTTATTTGGTTTGGCATTATTTTTAGTTGCAATTGTTAAGTTAGTTTCTCGACATACAGAGATAATAAAAAACAGAATGATGTATTTTGCTTTAATTGCTCCACTATTATTGCATAGCCAGCTTGAATACCCGTTTTCTCATTCTATTGTTCATTTAGTTTATTTGATTATTTTATTGTGGTTTATTAGCGATGTATCAGAAAAAACAGATGGCATTAATAAATATACGGTGACAACAAAAGTGTTACCTTTTAGCGCAGCCATGATTTCGATATTGGTTATTCCATTTATGCTTAGTACCTTGCATACGTCATATTTAATGGAAGAATTTAAAAAAAGTAATTATCAATCAACTAAGTTTATAACTGAAATTATTAATCCTATTGCCTGGCAGCAATACTATGAGTTAGTTATTTATACTCAGGGATTAAGAAATGGCTATAAAAATCAAGATGCTAATGCGTTAAAAAGATATATTGATTGGGGAACAGAATATGTTTCCCATACGCCAAGGAGAGGTATTTATCAAAATATGCTCAATGCCATCGAAACGTTGACGAAGGTTGGAGA
This sequence comes from uncultured Thalassotalea sp., assembly GCA_964620605.1. Lineage (GTDB taxonomy): Bacteria > Pseudomonadota > Gammaproteobacteria > Enterobacterales > Alteromonadaceae > Thalassotalea_E. Next base: position 11,320 of record CAZUHQ010000029.1, on the reverse strand, counting down.
AAGTATATCTGAGGACAAAAAAATGCGTATAGCTGATGATTATCAGCGTTTATATCCATCAAATGTTTCATTGAAGCAAAACATAAAAAAAGCTCCGTAAGGAGCTTTTTTATAATTTTAATTCTGATTTGTTGTTAACATAAACCAGCTGCTAAGCAGTCACTAGTTGAGTCAATTTCCCAGACAGCGGTTCCGCTACTAGCATCTTTAACTTTAAAAATAATTTTCTTACCATCTACGCTACTTGCACCTGTAGCTGTAACTGTAGGTGATGCAGAAGTTCCACCAATTTCTATTTTCGTAACATTATCACCTGCAGCCCAACCATTTGTAGAACCATCACCACCATCATCGATTTGATGGCAATTGCCTGCGTTAGTTTGTACACATAAGTCAATTGCAGTTTTTGCAGGAGTAGTTGCTAATACAACTTCCGAAAATCTTGCTCGTTTTGAATAAGTATTATACGCAGGCAAGGCGACTGCCGCTAAAATACCGATGATCGCGACTACGATCATTAATTCAATTAAGGTGAAACCTTTGTTCGTTTTTGCTGTTGCTAAGTTTTGTAATGTCTTTTTCATAATCAGTAATTCCATACTAGTTATTACGGGGGCTAACTTCATACTGCGACAAAAAATTAGAAATGTAAAATATTGTCTAAGTTTTTTTTTGATTTTTTTAAAATTTTTTAATTTTTAGCCTTTTTTCTACAAAACCTGGTTAAAAATTAACAGTTTATTAACTGATGTTGACAGTTTTATTATCATTTTTACATAGCATCAACAGTAATTAGGATAAAAACTAGTTTTGTTAACAGAAGAAAAGGAAGAAATATCGCTTTCTTCCTATATTTCAAAAAATTAGTGCTACACGAAACGCATAGACAAATCGACCGCTTTGATATGTTTGGTCAGTGCGCCAACCGAGATAAAATCAACACCCGCTTTGGCATAGTTTGCCATGGTGGCTAAGGTCATGTTACCTGATACTTCGAGCTTGGTTTTGCCCTGTGATATCTTGTCTCTTAAGCTAACTGCCTGCTCTATCATTGATGGCGTGAAGTTATCCAGCATAATAATATTCGCCTTGGCATTTAGCGCTTGGGTCAATTCATCAATTGACTCAACTTCTACTTCGACGGTTTTATCCGGATGATTGCTTTTGGCGGTGCTGATCGCCTGACTAATCGAACCACAGGCGGCAATATGGTTTTCTTTAATTAAAAACGCGTCGAACAGCCCGATGCGATGGTTAACACCACCGCCGCAAGTAACCGCGTATTTTTGCGCGCTGCGCAGCCCAGGTACGGTTTTTCGGGTGTCTAATAATTTAGTTGTTGTTCCTGCGAGCACTTCAACATATTCACTGGTAATAGTGGCGGTGCCGGAGAGGCTTTGCAGAAAGTTTAATGCCGTGCGTTCGCCGGTTAATAAAGTTCTGGCGTTGCCGGATAATTCAAATAACGTGGTATTGGCTTTGACTGCCTGGCCGTCATTAACAAACCAGGTGATTGTTGTTGCCTTATCGCCAGTTAACCCATAAATAGCATCAAGCTGCTGGAAGACCTGATTAACCCATTCGACGCCGCAGATAATACACTCATCGCGACTGATAACGTTCGCAACTGCGGTATTGTCTGCTGGAATGAGCTCTGCGGTGATGTCTTGCGCATTAGCTAATTCACTTTGGTTAGTGACGCCTAAGTCTTCAGATAACGCCCAGGTAACGGTTTGTTTTATATCTTGTAAAAGCTGTGGAGCTAACATGGTTATTTAATTCTCTTGCTGTTAGATTGTTAGGTATTTACTGACGCAGCATCAGTTGTTTTCCCGACTGGCTAAATTCTACCTTTTTTAGCGCGCTCATGCCCAATAGAATTTCATCAGACTGCATGCCGGGATTTATATTGGCACTGACATCGCTCAATATAATATTGCCTATGGTAAGTTGGTTAATTTCAGTTTGATAGACCCGCACTGCGCCATTGGCGGTGTGTACCGGGTAACTGCTGCCTTTGGTTAAGCCAAGCTGCGCGGCTAAATGCGCCGGAATGGAAACACTGGTAGCGCCGGTGTCGAGTAAAAAGGTGACCGGATGCTTGTTAATGGTGCCCTGAGTCACATAATGACCATAACGGTTTTGCTGCAATATCACTTCTGCATTACCTGAGGCGGTTAAGCTATATTGCGGCTGCTGATTCGGATTCCACTGTTTATCTAAAACATCCTGAAAAAAATAGACTAGCAGAGCCAGGGCGATTACCCAGGCGAACCAGATAAAATAGCGACCAAAGGCTAAAGTTTCCGCTTGCTGGTTATGTGTCTGGTTACTTGTCTGGTTATCGTTATCGTCAGTTGAATGCTTGCTGGGATCAGACATGGCTTTTAATCGGTAGTGGCTCGCAGTATGATAGCGTTAATTTTCAAATAGTTTTGTTATTCTATGACAACTGAGCACAGCGACTCAAATCTTTCTCCGGCTAAATTAAATTTCACACTTGTCGATGGCTGGTTGCAGCAGGCAACGCATTGTCGCTCGCCGCATTTTGACCAGCGGGAATCATGTCAGGCAGCCGAGATAGATTTATTAGTGATCCATAATATTTCCCTGCCCGCTGGACAATTTGGCCTGCCTTATATCAGCGATTTGTTTTTAGGGCGTTTAGATGCTAATGCTCACCCGAGCTTTAAGGAAATTTATCAGCTCAGGGTGTCTGCCCATTGTTTGATCCGCCGTGATGGCGAAGTGATCCAGTATGTTTCCTTTAATAGCAGAGCATGGCATGCCGGGGTTTCCTGTTATCAGGGGCGGGAAAAATGTAATGATTTTTCGATTGGTATTGAGCTGGAAGGCACCGATGATATTCCTTATACTGAGGAGCAATATCAACAACTTAATGCGCTGACCTGCGTTTTGAAACGCCATTACCCGAAAATTGGCGAGAATATTGTCGGTCATTGTGATATCGCACCACAGCGCAAAACTGATCCCGGCGCGGCGTTTGATTGGCAGTATTATCGTGGATTACTGCAAAATAATAAGTAACTTTTAATGACATAGCTAATGGAAGATAAAAAATGAGTTTGATCAGTTTGTTAATTGCCTTGGCGGCAGAGCGTTATTTGTCTTCAGCAGCGTGGCAGTTTAATGGCTACTTTGAGCGTTATCTGGCGTTTTTTAGTCGTGTGCTAGCTTTTGGTCAGCCGTCAAAGTCTAATGTTGCTAACCTGATGCTTATTTTATTACCTGTGATAGCTTGTTATCTGTTATTAGGTTTAGTTGATGATGGCTTGCTGCATTTTATTTTATCGACTTTGGTATTAATTCTCTGCTTTGGTTGTGTCAGAACCCGTGATACCTATAAGCAATATCTGCTCTGTGCTTTTCGCGGCGAACAAACCAGCTGCGATATGCATTATCAGCAGTTGTTACAGGATAAAAGTTTGCCGGATATTGGCTTTGGTCAAACATTGATCTGGCTTAATTACCGGTATTTTATCGCCATTATGCTGTTTTTCGTAGTGTTTGGCGCGCCGGGTGCATTAGCCTATCGTTTAATCAGTCGAGTTAATGAAAAGCAGCAGCAAGAAAGCCAGGCCGAACTGCTAGAAGATGCAGCAGATGATGATATCGAAGAAGCTGAAGATGAGGTCAGAGACTTTAATCAGCAATTGTTATTTTGGCTGGATTGGTTACCGGTGCGTATCGTCGCTTTCGGTTATATGCTGGTTGGCCATTTCTCTCGCGCCTTACCGGTTTGGCTGGAAAACCTCTTTGATGTAGGAAAATTACCACATCAGATCTTGATTGCTGTTGCGGAAAAATCAGAAGATTTTATGATAGATCATAGTGATTGTACCGCCGAACCTTGCCTGCTAGTGCGTTTAGCCAAGCGAACACTTTTGTTGTGTTTAGCGATAATCTCGTTATTAATCTTGACCGGGATAATGAGTTAATTACTCGTCTTTTAAGCATTGAACAGCACACAGGTAACTTCAGTAAATGGATAAAACAGGGAACTACGCCTGTTTTATTTGGTTTATCCTAAGTGTGCCAATGAAGCACTTAGTGGCCAATTATTCATTCCAATAACTATAATAATCCCAATTTTTCCTGACTTCCCTTAGTTGTTTTTTTCACCATCTAGGCTAAGGTCTATTTACAATTATTCACTTTTTTGCTATTTTTACACCACTTTCGTTATTGGTAATACCAATTTACCAAAGTGTAAATTTTAGGTTTTTGAATCACTTATTAAGGTTTTCATGGTACTTGGCAACATTAAACAACCGGTGAAACAGGCAAAATTATCCGATGTGATTTTGGCGCAACTGGAGGCAATGATCCTGGAAGGGAGTTTAAAGGCCGGGCAAAAATTACCAGCTGAGCGCGAACTGGCGCAACAGTTTAATGTTTCTCGTCCGTCATTACGTGAAGCGATCCAAAAATTGGAAGTCAAAGGCTTGGTCAGTCGCCGTCAGGGCGGCGGTACCTTTGTTAGCGATCAGATACTCAAAGGTTTTTCCGATCCCTTGTTTGACTTAATGGCGCAAAGCAATGAGTCGCAGTTTGATTTGTTGGAATTTCGTCACGGTATTGAGGGCATGTCGGCCTACTATGCAGCGATGCGTGGCACGAAAGCGGATTATCAAGAAATTCGTCGCAAACATGATGCGATAGGGGATGCCCAGCTGGAAAATAATTACCGTGAAGAAGCAAAAGCGGTATTTGAATTTTATCTCGCTATTTGCGGTGCTTCTCATAATGGTGTGATTTTACATTTAGCGCGCAGCATGTCGGCGATAGTGATTGATAATATCGAGCAGAATTTAACGATATTGGCGCAGCGCCCGGATATTTTCGCGAAAATTGCCGAGTATCGCACCCATTTAATGGATGCGATTTTATCTGGTCAGCCACAAAAAGCCTGGGGCGCCAGCCATCGCCATTTGGCGTTTATTGAAGAAGTATTACTAAATTTAACCGAAGAACAAAGCCGCATGGAACGTTCAATGCGCAGAATGCAGAAATTATAAGTTTTTTTAACAATAAGTACATTCAGGTGCCATGCCTGACAGGGTGAAGTTTAGCCCAATAGTTAGCCGATTAAAGCAAAGTTAAGCTGGAAATTGTTAGCTTGTTTTGATCGACAAATTTTAATTTTATATAACAAAACGGAGACTAAGTAATTATGTCTGAGCTCCCAAATCACGACATCGATGCAATTGAAACACAGGAATGGATCGAGTCAATGGAATCAGTTCTGGAAAATGAAGGTCCAGAGCGTGCACATTATCTTTTAGAGAGATTAATTGACCATGCTCGTCGCAGTGGTACCCACTTACCTTTTGATGCAACAACCGCTTATGTCAATACTATTCCGCCAGGGCAAGAACCTCATATGCCAGGCGACTTAACGATTGAAGCGCGTATTCGTGCAGCTATTCGTTGGAATGCGTCGGCGTTAGTATTACGTGCCTCGAAGAAAAACCTGGAATTGGGTGGCCATATCGGTTCATTTGCCTCTTCTGCAACACTTTACGATGTTGGTTTTAACCATTTCTTTAAAGCGGCAAGTCCAGCAGACGGTGGCGACTTTATTTTTGCACAAGGCCATATTTCTCCGGGGATATATGCCCGTGCGTTTGTTGAAGGTCGCTTAAGCGAACAGCAAATGGATAATTTCCGTCAGGAAGTGGATGGCGAAGGTTTATCTTCTTACCCGCATCCGCACTTAATGGGGGATTTTTGGCAGTTTCCAACGGTTTCTATGGGCTTAGGGCCATTACAAGCGATTTATACTGCGCGTTTCTTAAAATATTTAACCGATCGCGGCATTAAAGACTGCTCAGGTCAGCGTGTTTATTGTTTCTTAGGTGACGGTGAAACCGATGAGCCAGAATCATTAGGTGCTATTGGCCTGGCGGCGCGTGAAGGTCTAGATAACTTATGTTTTATCATTAACTGTAACTTACAGCGTTTAGATGGTCCGGTTCGTGGTAACGGTAAGATCATTCAAGAGCTTGAAGGTACGTTCCGCGGCGCTGGCTGGGAAGTGATTAAAGTGATCTGGGGTTCATATTGGGATGCGTTATTGGCTCGCGATACTTCAGGCAAGTTATTACAGCTAATGAATGAAACCGTTGACGGTGAATACCAAAACTGTAAAGCGAAAGGTGGTAAATACACCCGTGATAACTTCTTTGGTAAATACCCTGAAACGGCAGCTATGGTGGCCAATATGTCTGATGAAGATATCTGGCGCTTAAACCGTGGTGGTCATGACCCGGTAAAAGTGTATGCCGCATACGAAAAAGCGATGAACACTAAAGGTCGTCCAACGGTGATTTTAGCGAAAACCGTTAAAGGTTATGGTTTAGGTCAGTCTGGTGAAGCGCAAAACGTTGCCCATAACGTTAAGAAAATGGATCTTGATTCAATTAAAACGTACCGCGATCGTTTTAATATACCTATTTCTGATGATCAAATTGAAGACTTACCCTTCTTTAAATTTGACGAAGACAGCCCTGAATTAAAATACATGCGTGAACGTCGTCAGGCGTTAGGTGGTTCTTTGCCTGCTCGTCGTCAGCAGGCGGATGAAAGCCTGGAGATTCCACCGCTTAAGTCATTCGATGCGATACTAAAAGGTTCGGGCGAGCGTGAAGTGTCATCGACCATGACCTTTGTCCGGGTACTAAACAGTCTGTTAAAAGATAAGAAAATCGGTAAGCGCGTCGTGCCGATTATTCCTGATGAAGCCCGAACCTTTGGTATGGAAGGCTTATTCCGTCAAGTGGGTATTTATGCCAACGAAGGACAAAAATATATTCCACAAGATGCCGATCAGGTTGCCTATTATCGTGAAGATCAAAAAGGCCAGGTATTGCAAGAAGGTATTAATGAATTAGGTGCGATGGCCTCTTGGGTAGCATCAGCTACCTCATATTCTACTTGTAACGCAACGACTATTCCTTTTTACATTTATTACTCTATGTTTGGTTTCCAACGTGTTGGCGACTTGGCCTGGGCGGCGGGTGACAGTCAGGCGCGTGGTTTCCTACTTGGTGCAACAGCAGGCCGCACTACGCTTAACGGTGAAGGTTTACAGCATCAGGATGGTCATTCACATGTTCAGGCGGGACTTATTCCAAATTGTGTCACTTATGATCCAACTTATGGATACGAGGTGGCTGTGATAGTGCGTGATGGTTTACGCCGGATGTATGAAAATAATGAGAATGTTTTCTACTACCTGACATTAATGAATGAAAACTATCAGCATCCTGCAATGCCAGAAGATAAAGATGTTGCTGATCAAATCATCAAAGGTATTTATAAGTTAGAAGTGGTTGCGCCGAAAAAAGCACAAGCGAATGTGCAATTAATGGGCTCAGGTACTATTTTGCTGCAAGTCAGAGAAGCGGCGCAAATTTTGGCAAATGATTACAACATCTCAAGTGATGTTTATTCTGTGACTTCATTTAATGAGCTGGCACGTGAAGGTCAGGAAGTGACACGTCAAAACATGCTTAACCCGGAAGCAGAACAAAAAACACCTTATATTGGCCAGGTGATCACTAAAGAAAATGGTCCAGCGATCGCGGCAACCGACTATGTTAAAGCATACTCAGATCAGGTGCGTGCCTTTATTGATACTGAATATCGTTGCCTGGGTACTGACGGTTTTGGCCGCAGTGACAGCCGCGCTAACCTGCGTCGCCACTTTGAAGTCAATGCTTCTTATATTGTAGTTGCTGCACTGTTTGAATTGGCAAATCGTGGTGATGTTGAGCGTTCAGTAGTAAGCGAAGCAATTAAACGCTTTGATATTGATACCAACAAGCTTAACCCGCTTTACGCTTAACCAGGAAATAGGAGAAAAATTATGTCTGACATTCAAAAAATCCTCGTTCCTGATGTTGGTGGCGATGAAGTTGAAGTGATCGAAATTTGTGTTGCGGTTGGCGATACTTTAGAAGCTGACGAAGGAATCGTAACCGTTGAAACCGATAAAGCCTCGATGGACATTCCTGCGCCATTCGCCGGTGAATTAGTTTCATTAAGCGTTAATATTGGTGACAAGCTTAAAGAAGGCGACATTATTGGTGAGTTAAGAGTTGGTGGCGAAGTTTCAACAAGCGAAGCTGCTGAACCAGAAACTCCAGCTGTTACTGAAGCACCAAAAGCCGACGCTGAAGTTAAGGTGGAAGCCGAAAGTGCGCCAGCAACTCCGGTTGCCGCCAGTGGCAGTGAAGTGATCGAAGTTGTCGTGCCTGATATCGGTGAAGACGGCGAAGTGGACGTTATTGATGTCCTCATTGCCGTGGGTGATGAAATTGCCGAAGAAGATGGCTTGATCACCTTGGAAACCGATAAGGCGACCATGGATGTGCCATCATCACACGCCGGTATTGTTAAAGAAGTATTGGTAGCGACTGGTGACAAGGTCAAGCAAGGTTCTTTGGTGATTCGCCTTGAAACTAACAGCGGCGCACCGGCGGCGATTGAGCAGCCGGCAGCACCAGCTCCGGTTGCAGAAGCACCGAAAGCGGCTCCTGCGCCAGCACCAGAGAAAAAAGCAGCACCTGTGCCGCATCATCCGCAATCGGGTGTTAAATCAAGCGGCGCTATTTATACTTCACCGTCAATTCGCCGCTTGGCGCGTGAGTTTGGGGTTGATTTAACTTTGGTTAAGGGCACGGGTAATAAAGGTCGTATTTTAAAAGAAGACGTTCAGTCTTATGTGAAATATGAGCTGTCGCGCCCAAAAGCCAATGCCGGTAGTTCAGTAGCATCAGGTGAAGGCGGGTTACAGGTGGTTGCTGCTAAGCCGATTGATTTCTCGAAATTTGGCGAAATCGAAGAAAAACCATTATCGCGCATTCAGAAAATTTCGGGGCCTTTCCTGCATCGTAACTGGGTGACTATCCCACATGTTACTCAATTTGATGAAGCAGATATCACAAATGTTGAAGCGTTCCGTAAAGAGCAAAATGTGGTATGTGAAAAACAACAGCTTGGCTTTAAGATCACGCCATTAGTGTTCATTATGAAAGCGGCGGCGGATGCATTACGCGCGTTTCCGGTTTTTAATTCTAGTTTAAGTGAAGATGGTGAAAGCTTAATCTTGAAAAAATACTGCAATATTGGTGTTGCGGTTGATACGCCTAATGGTCTTGTGGTTCCTGTGGTACGTGATGTCGATAAAAAAGGCATTCATGAATTATCGCGTGAATTACTGGAAATTAGTAAAAAAGCGCGTGATGGCAAATTAACTGCTAGCGATATGCAAGGTGGCTGTTTTACCATTTCAAGCCTGGGGGGCATTGGTGGTACGGCGTTTACTCCGATTGTTAATGCGCCGGAAGTCGCCATTTTAGGTGTCTCTAAATCTGAGATGAAGCCTAAATGGAATGGCAAGGATTTTGAGCCGCGCTTAATGCTGCCATTGTCTATGTCTTACGACCATCGCGTAATTGACGGTGCAATTGCTGCGCGCTTTACCGTGCACTTGGCATCAGTGATGAGCGACATTCGTAAACTAATATTGTAATTAGCGTCCGTTTATTGATCGGTAATAATGAAACTTACGCGTGAAGTTTTTATTATTACCGACATTATTTGATTAAAAGATGGCGATTTTTATTCACTTTGAGTAAACTTCGCATCATAAAAAATTCAGAGCAATGGCGTGAAATTACTCTTATGCCGTTGTACAAAGCAAATTAATTTGAGGTTAGCATGAGTAACGAAATTAAAACTCAAGTAGTAGTTTTAGGTGCAGGTCCTGGCGGTTATTCAGCAGCATTCCGTGCGGCTGATTTAGGCCTAGATGTAGTATTAGTTGAAAGCCGTGAAACGTTAGGTGGTGTTTGTTTAAATGTTGGGTGTATTCCTTCAAAAGCATTACTGCACGTTGCTAAAGTGATTGATGATGCGGCTGAAATGGCATCGCACGGCGTTACTTTTGGTAAACCTGAAATTGATTTAGATAAAATCCGCGGCTGGAAAGAAAGCGTTATCGGCCAGTTAACTGGCGGCTTGGGCGGTATGTCTAAGGCGCGTAAAGTTAAAACGGTAACAGGTTTCGGTAAATTCACTTCTGATAAAACCATTGAAGTTGAAGGTAGCGATGGGAAAACAACCATTACTTTTGATAATGCGATTATTGCCTGTGGCTCTTCGGTTATTGATTTACCGTTTATACCAAATGACGATCCTCGCGTTATCGATTCAACTGGTGCATTAGAGCTTAAAGACGTACCGGAAGAAATGTTGGTACTTGGTGGCGGTATTATCGGCCTGGAAATGGGGACGGTATACAAGGCGCTTGGTTCAAATGTTTCTGTCGTAGAATTTGCGGATCAATTAGTACCAGCTGCCGATAAAGACATTGTCCAAATCTATACCAAGTACAATAAGAAGAAATTCAACATCATGTTGTCAACTAAAGTTGTTGCAGTTGAAGCAAAAGATGATGGTTTATACGTATCTTTCGAAGGTAAAAACGCGCCAGAAGGGCAAGTTCGTTATGATAAGATCTTAGTAGCAGTTGGTCGTAAACCAAACGGTCACTTAGTTGGCGCCGATAAGGCGGGTGTTAACGTTGACGAGCGTGGTTTTATCAATGTTTCAAATGAATTACGTACTAATGTAAATCATATTTTTGCTATCGGTGATGTTGTTGGTCAACCTATGCTGGCTCACAAAGCGGTACACGAAGCACACGTTGCTGCTGAAGTGATTGCCGGTAAAAAACACGTATTTGACCCACGTTGTATTCCTTCAATTGCTTACACAGATCCGGAAATGGCCTGGGTTGGTGTGACTGAGCGTGAAGCCAAAGAGCAAAGCTTAAACATCGAAGTAGCTAATTTCCCATGGGCTGCCTCTGGTCGTGCGATTGCTTCAGCTCGCACTGAAGGTAAGACCAAGATGATTTTTGAGAAAGAAACCGGTCGCGTATTAGGTGGTGCTATTGTTGGTATCAATGCCGGTGAAATGCTAGGTGAAATCTGTTTAGCGGTAGAAATGGGCGCTGATGCAGAAGATGTTGGCTTAACGATTCATGCCCACCCAACATTGAATGAGTCTATCGGTTTAGCGGCAGAAATCTTCGAAGGTTCAATTACCGACCTGCCAAATGCCAAAGCAGTTAAGAAAAAGAAATAACTGCTAACCGGATTTAAAAATAATAAAAACCAGCACAAGTTGCTGGTTTTTTATATACAGGATGTATGGTATAGCGCGGGTTCATGGACCAGGGCAAACGCATAAGCGGCTAAAAAACAGTCACCAACACTTTTTCTGCATA
>CAZUHQ010000028.1:24963-34400 GCA_964620605.1 uncultured Thalassotalea sp. | reverse complement strand
GAATCAAAGAATCAAAGAATCAAAGAATCAAAGAATCAAAGAATCAAAGAATCAAGTTCAATTTAAATCAAAGGGGTCAGAGTAAATTGATTTTCGGCTAACGATAATCGTTAGCCGATGCCTTTGGCAATGCCTTGGGGAATAGCACAAATAAATGGGGTCAGGTTAACATTAAATCACCGTAATAAATGTTTTGTCTCGATTAAACATTTCAGAAGATAATTGGCAAAAAATGCTACTGAATTTGAACAGATCTTTACCCGGAATAATCAGCGAGAAAGCGATAAGTAAATTGACAAATTCACCAAATTGTTAAACACTGTTTAACATTGTTGAACAAATATAAAGTCAAACTATGTTAGGCGTTAGATTAGGTAATGAGTTAGAAAGCAGGTTGTCTGCATTGGCAGAACGTACACATCGTTCTAAAAGTCATCATGCCAAAAAAGCATTAGCTCGTTATATTGAGCAAGAAGAAGCGAAAGAGTTAGCTGATAAAGAATCATTAGCTCGATGGGAAGCTTATAAAGAGAATGGTGAATCTGTAAGTAATCAATCAGTAATGAATTGGTTAGATAGTTGGGGAAGTGAGCACGAAAAACCATGTCCCGAGAAGTAGTTTGGTTACCTGATGCTGTAGCAGATTTAGCGCGGCTGAGAAAATTTATTCAAGATAAAAACCCAAGTGCTGCAAAGAGAGCTGCAAGCAAAATTAAAGAAGGTGCATTAACTCTGATGAGTAATCCTGAATCAGGGCGTCCTGTTGATAGTTTAAGCTCATTTCGGGAAATATTAATTCCTTTTGGTGCTGGAAATTATGTTTTAAGGTATAGAGAAGATAACGTATCTATTGTTGTAGTTAGGGTTTGGCACAGTAAAGAAGAACGTATTTAAGTTTTAATCGAACAGGCAAAGTTGCGATGCCTTTGGTAAGAATAATAAATGGGGTCAGGTTCAATTTAAATGGACTTGGCTTTTTTTATTAGCGACAAATTTTACGTGTATTTCATTTCACTAATTTGCTTTTTGTATCCTTTGGGATACAATTGGTTTATGAGTGATATGAAAAATACAGTACTTGAGTACATCGATGATTCAGGCAAAAGCCTTTATGCTGACTGGTTGAAGAACTTACGGGATAAAAAGGCTAAAGCTAAGATCATGATGCGGGTCGATAAAATGGAGCTTGGTCTATTTGGTGATGTTGAGCCAATAGGTGATGGGTTAAGTGAACTAAGGCTGCATTATGGCCCGGGTTACCGAGTGTATTACGGTAAAGAAGGTCAACAAATCTATTTGCTTTTGTGTGGTGGTGACAAATCTACCCAGTCGAAAGACATCAAAAAAGCAAAAGAATGTTGGAAAAACCACAAGCGGAGAAAGAAAAATGACACGTAATGTAAGACAAACTCACAACGAGTTGCTACGTGATCCAGAAGTGGCAGCAGAATATTTAAGTGAAGCATTTGAAGATGGTGATCCATCTGTGATTTTGATGGTGCTTAGAAACATTGCAGAAGCGCAAGAAGATGGTATTAGTGGCCTAGCTGCACGTTCTCATTTAGGACGTGAAAGCATGTATAAAATGCTTTCATCAACTGGTAACCCTAAGCTGACTAGCTTTACCCAAGTGATTCACGGGTTAGGTTTAAAACTTAAAGTAGAGCCAGATACAGGGCATGCGACAGCATAGTTTTTATCAGGATTTATTGAGATGGAAGAAGCAAATTTTAATCAGTTATTGGCAAGCGTTAAACAGGCTGATGATATTGTAAAAGGAAATGCTACACCGAGCAGAAGCTTTGAGTTTGCTGATAACAAAATTTTAGATGTGCTGCTTGAAACGGCTGAAGGCTTAAATAGCGCAGGGGTAATGAGCGATAGCAAATTAAATGAGCTTAAAGAGCTTAACTCTGACGATAACGATAAAAAGTAGCATAGGTACGGTTGTAAAATTCGACTTATTTCAATTGCAGGGTAAAAAAGTTAGTGACGATGTAAGTTATCAACTTTTTTTGTGAGTTCAGTTTTATGGAAAATCGTTTGATATTAGGTTATGCTTTATATGTATGACATGTATTACAGGAGGCTGAAATGCTATCTCTTAGATTATCAAACGATCTAGAAAGCCGTTTAACTGAGTTAGCCGAAACAACAGGTAGAACAAAATCGTTTTATGCTAAAGAGGCTATCATTAAATATCTTGATGAAATGGAAGATACCTATATAGCTCTTGATCGTCTTGAGAAACCTAGTAAGCGCATCTCGCTAGACGATGTTGAAAAAGAATTAGGTTTGGATGACTAAATGGCGAAAAAGTGGCAAGTCGCATGGGATGAACGAGCCCTAAAAGAATTAAAGAAGATAGATAAGCAAGCGCAAAAAGACATTATTGGATATTTAAAAAATCGCATCGCAACGGAAGAGTCACCAAGGCGGTTTGGTAAGACTTTAGTTGGTAACAAAGCAGGACTATGGCGTTATCGGGTTAAAGATTATCGTCTTATTTGTAATATTGAAGATGGTAAATTAGTTGTCTTGGTATTGCGTGCAAGTCACCGTAAAAATGTTTACGAGTAATATTTATTAGAATATTCATATGCGGTAATTCAAATATTCAAGCCGATGCAGATGCCTTTGGCAATGCGATTGGTAATAGTCTGGTACGTAGTGCTCAAAATACCGACAGGTTCCTGTAACACATTTTGTGTAACTGCCAGGGTTAAATAACATCTTTCACAGGCGGTTACTGCCCCCCTGTGATAATTTTTTAATGCCTTATTGACACAAGCTACCTAATGGGTGACCCCTTTTTCCTTTTCTTTTCCCCGCTAAGGCTGATAGCCGTCAGGGATGCCTTTAGTGGTAACACTGACAGCATCGTGGGCGTGTAATGATTCCAAATGATTGATCTTAAGCCAGAAATCATCATATTCAGTAGCCAGGTTCATCGCATGCTGCAGGCGACGGGCAGCATCTTCACAGAACATCAAGTTTTGGCCATTGAGGCGGGCAAATTCTTGCTCATCTTCGCGTTTTACCGCGGCCTGTACCGGAGTTTGCAATGCGTCTTCAATTAGATTGACGATATCAGTAATTGGAAATTCCGTGCTGGCAGCATTGAGTTTTACTTTAACTTCTGCAACTGAGCGCTGGCTGTGTGGTGTCGCGACTATGCCGTCTGTGGTACCGAGCCATTCATGAATGGCATCTAAGTTGACATCGCCATCTGCGCTAAAGGATTCCTTAAAGGATTTTTGAATCAATTGGCGGGCTAACGCCGCAGAGCAAGGACAAGTCGAGGAGTAACGGACATCTATCGCTAACTCTACCGTTAATTTGCCTTTATTGAGACGACCGGTAATAGTGATAGGGTAAGCTTTCCAGCCTTGCTTGCCACTGATTAGCGACTTACGGCGCAAATGATATTCAAAGTTAAATACCACTTTGGCGTTATCACTTAAGTCTTGATGACTGGAAATAAAGCCGTCCAATAATGCCACTAGGCTTTGATAGTTAAGTTCGTTACTGGTGGATAATTCGTCGAGTAACAGATAAAGGCGTGACATGTGAATGCCTTTTGCCTGCGGGTCGTTAAGATTTACAAAAGCGTCAACGTAGGCGGAAACCATGCGTGATGCTTCGTCTTTGGAAGCAAGCATAATAGGCATTTCTATATTGCTCATTCCAACCCAGTCCAGGGTCCCCTCTGTTTGGGCCGTCGTGTGATTGGCAATATCAGGCATAGATGTAGGCATGGTTTCTCCGAAGTGTGTTTTGCTATGCAAAGGGCTAGGTCTTTCCTAACTACAGTCATAACGAAATTGTTAACCGCTATACAAGGCTATCTTTCGCGTTTAGCGCCAGGAATTTATTACCTTGTATAAAAGGGCGGCTATTTTGAATGAATTCATTGATAAAAGCAATATCAATAGCGGGATTAACCTGTTTTTAACCTAGGTGTGATGACTTTCTTCTTTGGCTTGTTACAATAAAGACAATGCAATAATTTAAGGGTTAGTTTGTGAGTGAAAATAGTCAGTTAGACATTAATTTGCTATCGGGATATCTCGATAATTTAGGGACGGAAATCGTGCAGCAGATGCTGGAGCTTTATCAGCAGCAATCCCAATTGTATTTAAAGGATATTGCCCAGGCGATGCAGGAGCAATCGCAATCAAAGTGGCAGGAGTCTTGTCATAAGATGAAAGGGGCGGCTGCGAGCGCAGGTTTAATTGGTGTTCACCAAATGTTAGTGGCAATTGAAAAATCTACCGATAGCTGGCCAGAGAAGCTGGCTTATTTTCAGCAGCTTAATACATTGAATCAAAGTGCTATGGCTAGCTTTATTCGCTGGCTTAGCGAGCAATAAAAAAGGCCAGTGCATGTCACTGGCCTTGGAAAACTCTATGTTAGCTTTATTCTATGGTGCCAACAAAACGGTAGCCTTCGCCGTGTATGGTATTGATTAATTCCGGCGAGTCTTCTACCGATTCAAAGTGCTTTCGTAAACGTCGAATGGTAACGTCGACCGTTCTATCATTAGAGCGTAAATCCCGGCCGGTCATTTCTTTGATCAGCTGCTGACGAGTAACGATTTGCCCGGTATTGGCGATCAATAAGCGCAATGCCCGATATTCTCCGCGCGGGATAGAGATAACTTCACCGGTCGGTGAGGTCATTTTTCGCGAGTTACCGTCTAATGTCCATTGATTAAATTTGATGATTGCATCATCAGACTCAGTTTTTCCCTGTGACAGGCGGTTTAAAATATTGCGCGCGCGAATCGTTAACTCTCTTGGGTTAAACGGCTTGGTTAAGTAATCGTCGGCGCCGATTTCCAGGCCAAGAATTTTATCGATATCGCTGTCGCGGCCAGTCAAAAAGATCAGCCCTAAGCTTGGATTATTGGTTAACTCTCGTGCCAGTAATAAGCCATTTTTCCCTGGCAGGTTGATATCCATAATGATGAGATTAATGATATTTTGCTGGAGCTTTGCCTCCATTTCCTCACCGTTAGTGGCTTCTGAAACCGTATAACCTTCCGCTTCAAACAGGTTACGGAGGTTAAAGCGGGTAACATCTTCATCTTCTACGATAAGTATGTGAGGTTTTTGCATGCTTAATATCCAGTTGAAAGTCTGTTAATTCAATCAATACATAATGTTTACAAATTAACAACTATATATTCATTGTGTTTACAATTTAATCTTAGTTGAAGCTATGTTATACAGGCTCGCACTAAAAAACAATTATCAATAGGATTATCTATAGCAGATAATCCGAAGTTTTTGTAATCATTATTATTTGATTTATTGGCTTAAAGTAGTTGTTCACTAACGGGAAAATTAATTTCAAACGTAACACCTTTACCAGGGGCACTTTCCAGGCGAATACTTCCGCCAAGCGCTTGTGTGACTAAATTGTAAACTAAATGTAGCCCTAAGCCACTGCCACCTTCACCGCGTTTGGTGGTAGTGAAAGGGTCAAAGACCCTATCTTTTATTTGCGGCTCTATGCCTTTGCCATCATCCTGGTAATGAATATTCAATTGTTCACCCAGTTTCATCACTTTAACGTTAATTGAACCGTGATCTCTTTGTTCAAAACCGTGAGTGATAGAATTTAAGATCAAATTGATCATCACCTGATTAATCGGACCTGGCTTGCTGACGATCATTAAATTTTCTGGGCAGTCAAAGTGAATCTGATAAGGGGTCTTTTTGATTTGTGGAGCCAGGGTAAGCAATATTTCTTTGAGCAGTTCGGCAAAATTGAACTGACGGAACTCATCACTGGACTGATCGACTGCCAGTTTTTTAAAGCTGGAAATTAACTCGGCGGCGCGTTTTAAATTGCGATAAATAATGCCGACATTTTCTTCGCTTTCGCTGATAAATTTTCTTAGCTGGCTTGATTTCAGGGTTTTATCATGAAATGCTTTTGATATTTCACTGAGTCGGTCCGAGAGCAGGGTTGATGCGGTCACTCCTAATCCTATCGGGGTGTTAACTTCGTGGGCAACACCGGCCACCATATCGCCTAATGACGCCATTTTTTCACTTTCGACTAACTGATCCTGATATTGGTGCAGCTTTTCCAGGGTTGATAACAGTTCCTGATTGGACTCTTTTAATGCTTCGGTGCGGGTATGTACTTTGTTTTCCAATTCTGCATTTAATTTTAAGCTTTGCTGTTTTGCGGCGCCTAACTGGTTAATGTGGCGCTCAACCCGGTTTAAAAAACTGTTAATGTTCCTGGCGAGGAAGTCGAGTTCCTGATAAGGCATGGTCTGAACTCGCATCGAATAATCTTTCGATTGTGACATTGCCAGCAAGTCACTGCCGAGTAACTTAAGCGGCAAGGTGATGTTGTTTTCCAGACGAAATGCGATGATAAAAATCACTACCAACAAGATAAAAAATACCAGGGTGAGCGCGATTATCAGCTGCGAGGTTAACGACAGCCCATTTTGGCTATCCATTTGGATAAAAACATAGCCTATGGTTTGTTCTTTATAACGGATCGGCCGGATATATCTTACTATTTCTTGCTCAAATTGTGGCTCGCTATACAGGGCTCTTTGCTCGGCATCAAAACCTGCGGTTCTCGGGCTTTGTTCACCGCCTTTAAAGTGGTCATAAGTCGCGACTATGCTATAGTTGTCGCCCTCAGGTTGAAGCTGATAAATGTCGATATGCTGGATGCTATTGATGGTTTTAAAGTTAGCCAGCTGATTGACTAGAACGTTGATTTGACCTGCATGCAAGGTTGGCATACTAAGGTTGGCGATATAGCGACCCCAGTATTTAATATGTTGGGCTACCTGTTGTTTTGACTCATCAATAAACACATTGGCAATAAACAGTATGGCCAGAAATACAAAGCTAAAGGCAAAGCCAACCAGAGTGGTTAATACGGTTTGACGAATTGACTTTATCTTTTTAATTTCTGACATCTTTTATTTTAAAGTGAAAAACCATCTATTTGGATAATTGTTGATATTTTAACAGATTGCAACCATTTCACTTTAATATTTCAACAATCTATCCGTTATTTATTGCGTTTCGCCTGGTAAACGCTAAAGCCCTGCCTAGTGCACACTAATTGGTATTTGCCAAAGGCGTGTTCGAGGATCGGTTGATATTTTAAAAAACTGTTCGCGACTATGAGCAAAGTGCCATTAGGCAACAACTGGTGTTTGATGCCAGCTAAAAACTGCTCGGTTGCTGCATAATAAGTTTTCACTCCCTGGTGAAATGGCGGGTTTGAAATGACAAACTGATAGCTGTCCTTGATATCTGATAAGCTATTAGTGGCTAAAGTTTCCCCTTTTAAATTGTTGATTTCAAGTGTTTTTTCTGATGAGGTTAATGCTAGCGCACTGACATCTGCCAGGGTTAACTGGGCATCAGTATGGTTCAGGCCAATAAAGGTGGCAATTACGCCGGCGCCGCAGCCAAAATCCAGCAGCTTACCATGGAACTTGTCCGGTAAGTTTTCTAATAAGACCTTAGTGCCTATATCCAGGTTTTTCTGGCTAAACACGCCGGGCAGGGCGGCGACCTTAAAGTGACATCCCGCCAGGTCGACTTGATAGTAATTGTACCAGTCGTCGAGATTAAAGGGGGTGGTATTGTTCTTTAAACTTGCCTCAAATAGCAAACAATGGCGGGCGGCATCGAGTTTGTGACAAAAATGGCACAAAGGATCTATGATTTTATTTAACGATTTTATCCCGCTTTTGTTTTCTCCAACGATCAGCACTCGAGTCTGCTCGTTAGTACAGTCTGCCAACATTGCCAGCGTGAACAGCAATTCCTGTTTACTTTTCGGGAAGGAAATGATCACTAAGTCATGGTTCAGGCTGGTTTGATAATGCACGCTAAAAGTACAGTGGCAGTTAGCAAATTGCTGATGGGCTTGATAGTGGCCAAAATGGCTGTCGTAAAAACTGAGCTGACATTCGGGATTTTGCTGTCGGATTAAACTGGCTAACTCATCATCAGGCATGTTCACCAACAAGGGAGTGCGGCACATTAATAAATCTTCATTTCGCTGAACTAGTTGGCTGAGGTTGGTTAAATGCATTGAAATCCTAAAAATTATTGTTTCGCTAAAGCCTGTTGTAACGAATTTATGTCATACTATCTGGGTATTTTACAAGGGATC
The DNA here is from genome assembly GCA_964620605.1 of uncultured Thalassotalea sp. Taxonomy (GTDB): domain Bacteria; phylum Pseudomonadota; class Gammaproteobacteria; order Enterobacterales; family Alteromonadaceae; genus Thalassotalea_E. The sequence goes on along the minus strand of CAZUHQ010000028.1, from coordinate 26,228 downwards.
CCCCTAACTACCAAACACTTGTATATTGATTAAGAGGGAAAGGCGATTTTTGCTAAATGGCAGACAAGGTTGAAAACCACCTGGTTACGTAGCGTTTTAAGAAGGCAACTGCTGGCGTTAAAATATTACTACCTCGCTAAGTGGTTGGGTAATTCTGCTAAGGCAGAGGTATATCTGGCGCTCCATGACCCTTATAGCTTTATGCTGGTACAAGTGCTTGACGATTTAGCTAAACGATATGATATCCAGTTTAAGCTTTATCTGGTATATCAGGCGGTGCCAGGCACTACCATGGCACCTGAATTAATGCAGCGTTGGGCGCTTAAAGATGCCAATTTTATTGCTGCTCAGTATGGTTTGATTCCTGTGGATGCTTACCCTAATGCTAAAGCCTTATTAACTGGGCAGCAGCTGTGGCAATTGAGTAAACAATCGATCACCACAGCGGTGACTATTTTTCAGCAAACCTGGTTTGATCAATTTGACAGTTATTACTCCAGTTCAACGCCGGTAATTAATTTTCAGGTTAAAAACCTGTATCGCTTAGTGGCCAGGGGACATTATCAACCGGCTTCAATCTTTTTTGCTGGCGAATGGTTTTTAGGCATAGATCGGCTGAACTTTCTAGAACGCCAACTCTCCATCTTTGGCCTGGCTAAAAAGGGTAATGAAATTAAATACTGTGCAAATCGAGTGCAACTGCCAGCAAATAATGCACCGCATACCAGGGTTAATGGCGAGCTTGAAGTGTTTCTTTCGCTGCGTAGCCCTTATTCCTATCTTGGCTTTATTAAAGCGAAACGACTGGCGCAGCATTATCAAATCCCGTTAGTGGTTAAGCCTGTACTGCCGTTAATGATGCGCGGTTTTGATGTCTCGCTGAATAAGCAAAAATACCTTTACCTTGATGCGTATCGAGAAGCGCAATTGGCGGATATTAACTTTAAGCGTTTTGTTGACCCTTTAGGTAAGGGCATTACTCATTGTTATCAAATTTTTAGTTATGCGAATAGTCAGGGCAAGGCAATAGACTATATAGAGCATGTTTTTCAGGCGATTTATGTTGACGGGCTGGATGTCGCGAAGAAAAGCGTGCTGGAAGCCATTTGCCGAACTATTGGTTTGGATTATCAGCAGGCGCTTTTATATAGTCAGCGACATGACTGGCAGCTCTGGGTTGATAACCATCAAATTGAGCTGGAAAGCATGGACTTGTGGGGCGTGCCCTGTTTTCCAGCTCAATTTGATGGTTATCAACCCAGAGC
>CAZUHQ010000028.1:0-24953 GCA_964620605.1 uncultured Thalassotalea sp. | reverse complement strand
ATATGCCGAAAAAAGCTGGTCGAGCAAATCGCCTGCCCTGTTTTCGCTTTCAAAATACCTGTGTTTGGGGGCAAGATCGCTTAGCGCAAATTGAGCAGGCGCTATTGAATATTGGCTAGAGGCTGTTGATCATTCAAGTTTGTTTTTGTAGCAAACAGTTATGCCAATAATGCGAATTCAATTTTTGATTTGAGTTTGGCAGAACTCGCGCAATATCATGGCAAACTTATCGGCGGCTTTGATAGTTAATAATCTATTTGATCTTGATGAAAAAGCCCCTAGTAATACCAGCCTGCCGAATGATATTCCGCTGCCAGGGCAACAAGTGTTGCTTGAGTTAAGTTATCAGTTTTAATGTTTCTACAATAAATTACAGTTTACGACATTTTCACCACAATTTGTTACCGAATCCGACAAGGGGATTGATTAGCATATTCGCAAACGGAAATAGCGAGATTAATCCCATTGTTAACCAAAAGTTTAATTTTTATGGCAGTAACTCTGCCGATACAAGTATTGGCGGAACATGTTGAACCGCCAGGCAATACCGCCAGCTGTGAACGCAATACTGACACTCATTTTATTACTCATCCTGTTTTTGATTTAACCAGTGAAGACACTATTTTTCTTCACCACTGGGCGAATTTTTTCCATATAAATACCAAAGAAGTGACGCTGGTAAATGAAGCGGCATTTTTTTTGAAAAAATGCCAAGTGGTAGCCGCCGATCTTGAAGAGCTTGAACGTTATCTGAGAAAGCGAAAATATATTCGCGACGCTACTGTGGTGAAGTCTGAGAATGATAAGGTGGTGGTAAATGTCTGGGATAACTGGTCGTTGATGCCAACATTGGATTTTGGCCGCAAAGGAGGAAAAAACAAGTACGCGTTTGGAATTAAGGACAATAACTTGCTCGGCCTGGGTATTGATGCTCAGTTGGAATATTTTGTTAATGATCAACGCAAAGGCTATAAGCTTGATAGTAAGCTGCCATTGTTTTTACAGCAAAATATTTCGGCAACCCTAAGGTTGATAGATGGTGATGACGGCAATAGCTCTGCGCTTTATCTGGAAAAGCCTTTTGTGAGTTTTGATACTTCGTACGCTTTTAATGTCGGTGCGTCAAGGGTACAACAACATGATACTGTCTTTCAAAACGGCGCTAAGTTGGCGGTCTTTGCACATAATAAACTCCATCAAATAGCACAGTATGGTTGGCTGTATCGAGATAACGGTAATTACACTTTGCGCTTTAATGCCGGTGTGAATAAAGATTTGGCTAAATTTAAGCCGTTAATTTTTGATCAGGTGGCAAATGAAGCACAGTATTTGCCGGAAAACCGGGATCTTTCCCAAGTGTTTTTTGGTCTTGAGTTTTTAGCCAAAGATTATCAAAAACTACAGAATATTTATTTAATTGGTCATACCGAAGATTTTAATTTGGGCTGGGAATTTGATGCTTCCCTCGGCACTGGGTATGGCAATCAGGGGAAAGCCCCGGAAATGTTGTGGCAATTTTCAGCTCGTAAGGCTTGGTTGTTTAATCGAGAAACTTTATTGCAGTTGCAGTTTTCATTCGACGGTGAACATTATGCTGCTGACCACGACCGGCTGTTCGGTCATTTTTCCGCTGAGCTATTTCACAAATTTAGTGATAACTGGGGATGGTATTTCAAACACGCAAATACCTTTAGCAAACACCAGTATCTCGACCAGCCGGTTGCGCTTGGCGGTGAATCCGGGGTGCGAGGTTATCCTTTGCAGTACCAGCATGGCGAGCGCAGGGCGGTATTTAATAGCGAGCTGCGCTATTACCCGAAAATTCATATTTATAATTTGTTTGAGCTTGGCGCGGTGGCGTTTTGGGATGCAGGTAAAGCATTCGGCGCTAATGAACAGCAAAATATCGAATCTGGCTGGTTGCAGTCGGTCGGTTTAGGTGCTCGGTTTTATTCAACTCATTCCAGTGATCAGCAAGTGATCCACCTGGATATCGCATTTCCTCGTTCTGCGAATAAAAAACTCGACTCGGTTGAGTTTCGCATCAGTACCAACCATGTGTTTTAAGGGCTTTATTATGCAATCTGTTTATGGCTATTTTAAGCGACAGACCTTCTCTGTTAACCAAATCATTATCATTACCAGTGTTTATATGGTGACAATTTTTAATTGGCCATTTTTGAGCCGGATCTTTCACCAGATCACTGAACTTGAACATTTTAGTGTGCCGTTTTTATTGTCAGTGCCGGTGTTTCTATTTTGTTTGATCTGCATTTTTCTCTGCGTTATTTCACAAAAATACTTGTTCAGGCCGGTGCTTTCCCTGCTGTTATTGGTTTCAAGTTTAGTGTTTTACGGCACTGTGACTTATGGCGTCGTGTTTGATTACGGTATGATAGAAAATGTGTTTGAAACCAATGTTTCAGAAGCGTCTTCTTACTTGAATCTCTCGTCTTTATTATTCTTTCTATTGTTAGGCGGATTACCTGTTGTCTGGCTATCGCTAATTAATGTTCATTATGCGCCGTGGAGTATAGAGTTTTTGCAACGGTTTAAATTACTGGTAGTGGTTTTTACTGTGCTTGGCATCATTGGCTATTTTTTCTACTCCAATTACGCTGCGGTTGGTCGAAAAAACAAAGACTTAATTAAATATGTGATACCGTTAAAATTTGTTGGTGATTCAACTAAATACATTAAAAAGAACTATTTTGTCGAGTCGTTGCCGTTTGAAATACTCGATAATGCACCAATAAAACTGGCATTAGAGGATACGAAAACCGTTACTGTATTAGTGGTTGGGGAAACGGCGAGAGCGAAAAACTTCTCACTAAATGGCTATCAGCAGCCGACGAATCAATACACTGAGCCGTTTGCGCCATTATTTTTTAGCGATATGCGCTCTTGTGGTACTGCAACTGCAGTGTCTGTGCCTTGCATGTTCTCCTGGTTGTCTAAAGAAAACTTTAATAAGCAAAAAGCGAATAATCAGCAAAATGTGTTGGATATTGCACAGCTTGCCGGAGTCGATGTGCTGTGGATAGATAATAATAGCAGTTGTAAAAAAGTTTGCCAGCGGGTACCAACTATCAATATTGAACGACAACCGGATAATCCACTGTGCGATAACAGCTATTGTTTTGATCAGGCGTTACTGGCACCGTTACGGAAAAAATTGGCGCATTTGACCGAGCAATCGACTTTGATTGTCTTACATATGATAGGTTCACATGGCCCAACCTATTACCAGAGATATCCTAAAGAACACGCAATTTTTTTACCTGATTGTCCGCGCAGCGATATTCAAAACTGCACTGAGCGTGAACTTGTTAATACTTATGATAATACTATCGTCTACACAGACTTTGTATTAGCCCAGGTGATGGCGCAGTTATCGGAGTTATCAGGTGCTGATACTAGTCTTAACGCTAATTTGTTGTACGTCTCGGATCATGGGGAGTCTTTAGGTGAGCATGGTATCTACCTGCATGGCTTGCCTTATGCGTTTGCACCTGATGAACAAACTCATATCCCAATGCTGTATTGGCGCGCCAAACAAAACGCTAGCCTAGATCAACAGTGCGTGAGCGCTTTAACGGCAAATTCATATAACCACGATAACATTTTTCATAGCATCTTGGGGTTACTGGCGATTCAAACTCGAGTGTATGACAAAACTCAGGATCTCTTCGCCCCTTGTTATTCTCAAGCGCTATTAGCGCGTTTAACTCAATCAGAAACAAAATAGGGCAGTGTAATGATATTTGATAATCAAAATAAACCGACCGGAATAAAAAGGCTGTATTTAGCATCACTAAATTCTCTACGAGCACTGGTTTGGCTGTTGAAAAACGAATCGGCTTTTAAGCAAGAAGTATTATTGCTTTGTGTGGCTTTCCCATTCAGTTTTTATCTGGATATTAGCCAGTTAGAGCAGTTATTGCTGGTGTTATCTGTGGTTTTTGTCCTGTTTACAGAAATCATCAATACCGCGATTGAAGCGGTTGTCGACCGAGTGGGGCTGGAGATTCATCCGCTATCTGGCTTAGCTAAAGATCTGGGGTCTGCCGCGGTCTTGCTCAGTATGTTGATAGCAAGCGCCATTTGGCTGGTTATTTTATTGCCTTAATTTTTCACTTAATTACCCCCTTGCTTAATCAGGGAAGTGCCGTACTTCCCTTAATTCCAGTTGTTTTGCAAACTGTTTATTATTTTGCTTTGGCTATGTTCCTTTTAATTGTGGTTATTATCTAGCCCCTTGATAAATAAGGGTGTTGCTATGGTGATAAGGGCAAGCATCACCCGCATGGATGCGGGTGTTGAGCTTCCATGGACGGACTTGCAGCATCTTGCCTGTTTACCTAGCAACAACTACCGGGAACATAGCCTTTGCTTTTTCTTCTATAGAGCCTTCTTAAATTGTTAATATTCGCCTTTAGTGAGCAGGTTGTTAGGCTGCCTCAGGTGTTAACAAACGTTATGTCGTTAGTTTTTGGTTTGAACTCTAAATGGGTTGCTAAACTGGGAGGCATCTTCGAGTGGGTTAATTCAAAGCTACCTTCTATAGAAAGTGGATAACCTGAACAGAACATGAAGTTATCCACTCAAATGAAAAAGCCATTGTGCCTACTTAAAACAAGTGTGCACAATGGCAATAGGGGAAAATTTTTATATGGGGTTTGACTATTGCGCTAATGCATAGCGGTACAAGGTCGCAATAAACGGCATTAATTGCTCGTCAAGTTGATCATTGCCAAAGTACGAATCGTCACCATTCATTAATACCACCATACCGGTTTTTGTCGCGGTGTTATATTGCATAATGGCATTAGTACCTGGATCACCACCGCTATGACCTACATACGAACCATACCTGTACCAGAATACTCCTTGGGCATCGCGCTGGTTGAGGACATCGGTTTGCGACATTAACATGGCATCAACGGTGTCTTGTTTTAAGATCCGAGTACCCTGATATTCTCCTCCTTGGGTGATAGTGATTAAAAATTTTGCCAGATCATTGGCACTGATATTTAAATCGCCATCGTAAAACGTCGGATAGCTAAACTCCGGTATGGCAATCGGTTCTAACTCTTCATTGAGTGAATATTGCACCGCTTTAGCGTTATTTTCACTTAGCTCAGTATGATGCCAGGCGGTATTAGCCATATTAAGCGGGGTAAATATTTGCTGTTTCATCACCTCGGCAAAATCAATGTTGAGTTTTTGTTCAACCGCATAACCAGCCAAGCCTGCGCCGACATTAGTGTAGTCATGGTTGTTACCGGGCAATCCCGCTTGACCTTCATTGAAAACGCCGCCCATATAATACTGGCCGTTTTCATTAAAATACTCGTTGCCATAAAAACTCGTTGGATCGGTAATGACAAATTCAGGGCAGGCTTCAACACCAAATGCATGGTAAAGCGAACGTTGATCTTCATGAATATAGTAACTACAACCATAGCCGTCACTATCTTTGATCCCTGAGGTATGAGTAACCAGATGGCGTAAGGTTATACCGTTATCTTGATTGTCATTGGCCGGATTATTCGGATCAAAAGTCAGGTTCATTTCAGTGAGTTTATCGTCCAGGCTGATATTACCTTGCTCTACTTGTTGCATAATACCTGTTGCCAGCATTGCTTTGCTGATCGAACCGACGTTAAATGGCGTATCCATAGTGACGGCAATATTTTCTTCAATATTCGCCATACCATAGGCGTTTTGGTAAACGATTTTATCGTCCTTGATTAACGCAACGGCAACACCTGGGATTTTTGTTGGCGCAAAATATTGCTCAAACGCCTGATCAACTTCGGTTTTACTTGGTGTGCTATCTTTTATCGCACCGGTTGTTTGCATTATATAATCTATCGGGGTGTTTGAATAATAGAACAAGTCTTGGGTGGCATAGACCGGCATTTCAACATCAGGGGTAACGCCGATACTTTCAACTACAGTGCCTTCGTTATCGCGGTACACTTCATTGCTAAGGGTTAATGCCCAACCATTCGGTAGTTGATGCCCCAATACATCAGAAACGCTGCCATTGGTTGTTTCCCCTATCATGGTCACTTGTGGTAAGGCTTTTAGTGCCATCGATAGCACTTCGCCGCCGCTACCTGTGCTACGACCAGTGATCACATAAACCGGCTTATTAAATACCGCAATTGGGGATTTGTTTAACTTAAGCTCATAGCTGTCGCTTTGATAATTGCGGTTATTGATGGATTTGGTGGCGACAACCTGCTCTTTATCACTGAAATAGCTGGCAATTTTTAGCGAAACATTATCAAAACCGCCGCCGTTATGGCGTAAGTCGATAATTAACGCTTCACTGTCGGCAAGATCTGCCAAGGCGGTTTGCATTATAGTATCGGTATCGGAAAGATCCTGGCTGATTAATGCCAGGGTATCTAAAAAGTTGTCGCCATCGTGCTCTTCGCTATCGCCGATATTTTGCACCCGATCGATACGCAAGTAGGCGAGATTGTCGGCGAGTTTTCCCCAGCGAATAGCATTAGCTTCCTGATAACTGTTAAGCTGGTGATTTTGTAGTAACTGGGACACTACCTGGTCATTGTAGTTCATTAATTGATGCCAGGCCTTGGCAAAATCTTCATCCGCATCAACTACGGCACTTCGAAGCACTTCTAAAATAAAACCGTTTAGTGCTTCACTGCTGGCATCTTCATCGTCGTCACTATATAGCGCCAGGTGGCCGTCACCAAAGTCTGAAATAATGTCTTCGATAATCTCAAAGAATTCTTGCTTAGTGGTGGAATTGGTAATTAATGGACGATACTCATCGTAAATTGCTTGCCAATCGATATTTCGTGTTTCGAAAAAGGCGTAATAGTCGTTCATGGTATGCCAGAAATATTCGAAGTTGGTTTCCGGGTCGGTTTGGGAAAGTAAATTTCCCTGCTGGCAGTTGTCCGGCAATTGCTGTTTATTGATAAATATTTGAGCATTTGAGCCGGTATCACTAAAGGTCAGCTGGTTGTTATCAATCGATAGCAGGCTGGCGACTGCTTCAATATCATCAAGCTCGATGTTGTCGGTTTTAACGCAACCATAGCTATTAAAATTATAAGAGCTAAAGTGCTCACTATCTATGTGCCATAAGGTGCCTGTACCTTGTCGCTCCCACACGCCTTGATACTGAGCAAAAACCGAAGCATCAGGCTCGACAACATCCGGCTTTTTATTTTTAGAGTCTGAACCGCCACAAGCGCTTAACATTATGGTACTGGCAATCAAACTCGGAATTGCGATATTTTTCATTGGTCAAATTCCTTGTTAATTTTGTAGATCTTAGCGATGTTAAGCTTAGGCGTAGTGAAAATCTGTGAGCAGATTGTGGTGTTTTTGTCGGCAATTGTTAGAAAGTGTAATTTGCCGACAAAAGCGATTAGCAGCTATTGCCAATAGTTAGAATAAATGTTCTAATAAACGCGTCCCTTATTCCAGTTAGTTGGTTGAAAAGCTTTTTTTAAGCTTCAACTGAATAACGTAAAGGGCCAGAAGAGGAGCGTTAACTAGGTAGTTATCATGAAGAGATCAAACTCTAATGATTGATAATGATGGAGATTAACGCCGAGGCAATGAGTTTTTTGATGAACTAATTGTCGGTTGTTTAGGTTGAATCCTAGCAATTGTCACCTGTCTTGATTTATCCAAGCGTGTAAATGACGCGGAAAATTAAGGAAATAAATGGTGGAGAGCTTCTGGCCTTTGTAAGCCTCTCTGCCTTTTCTGGTGGCTGAGTGTATTACAAACGCCCTAAGTTCTCCGAACAAATTGAGTTCGTGAGAAATGAATCAAACAAATCCTAACAGAAATCTAGTTCTAGCTGACACTGTGCTGTGGACCGCTTTGGTCACGCCAATGCACAGCGATGGTGCTATAGATTATCAACATTTAACCTTGCTGGCGCAGCGTCAGGCGGATGCCGGTAATGGCATTACCTTGCTTGGCAGCACAGGTGAAGGCTTGGCGTTAACGGCAGAAGAGCACTTTGCCGTGGTTAAACATGTCACAAATTTAAAGCTGAATGTGCCGATTATGGTCGCCGTTGGTGGCTATAATTTAGCGGCACAATTAGCCTGGATAAAACAATGTAACCGGCTGCCAATTGATGCCTATTTAATTGCCTCTCCAATTTATGCCAAACCTGGCGTTATCGGTCTAACCCAGTGGTTTAGTGCCTTACTCGAGCAAGCCGATTTTCCTTGTATGATCTATAACGTGCCATCGCGCAGCGGCGTTAATATTCCGGTGGCGACCATGCAAAATATCGCTCTGCACCCGAATTGTTGGGCGATGAAAGAAGCCAGCGGCGAGCTGGAAACTTTTCTTAGTTTTCGACAGCATTGTCCTGAACTCGCGCTGTTTAGCGGCGAAGACGCCATGATGCCCTATTTGGCGGGCGCTGGTGTCAAAGGCTTGGTATCTGTTGCTGCCAATGTCTGGCCCAAGGCAACCAATCGTTATGTCAAACAGGCGCTATCCGGCAATTTCCATGGGTTATTTCCACTCTGGCACAATGTTGTCAGCGCCTTATTTGAGGTTACCAGTCCAATTCCAACTAAAGTATTGCTGGCGGAAAAAGGCCTGTTAACCACTGCTACCTTAAGAGCGCCACTTACTGAGCAGGAACTGAGCGTCAATCATCAGTTATTGGCGTTAGATCAGCAGATTCAGCACTGGTTTAGCGAAATCCAGCAAAAAGAACATATTCAAAATCAACAAATTATCGGAGTTAATCAGTAATGAACTGGCAAGAAACACTAGATCAGCTTGAAGCTGGGACCATACGAGCCGCCAATCAGGATAGCCAAGGTAACTGGCATGCTAATCAGGATGCTAAGCAGGCAATTTTGGCGGCATTTAAAGCCGGTGAGAACATAGAGTTTAATGGTAATTATCAAGGCTTTGTCGATAAGCACAATCTGGCGGCGCGACAATTTAAAGTGGCTGACGGCGTGCGTTTGGTGCCGGGGGGATCTTCGGTACGCCGCGGCGCCTATGTAGCACCAGGAGTGATAGTGATGCCACCGGCGTACATTAATGTTGGGGCTTTTGTTGACTCAGGTACTATGGTGGATAGCCATGCACTGATTGGCTCATGTGCGCAAGTGGGGAAAAATGTTCATGTATCGGCGGCGGTTCAAATTGGCGGCGTGCTTGAGCCGATAGGCGCCAGCCCGGTAATTATCGAAGATGAGGCGTTTTTAAGTGCCGGTGTGGTGATCGTTGAAGGCATAGTGGTGAAAAAAGGTGCGGTATTAGCGCCTGGCGTTTCTTTGTCGGCTTCCGTGCCGGTTTATGATTGCGTCAATCAGGTAATGTTGGAAAAAGGTGCGGATATTCCAGAGCGCGCGGTGGTGGTGCCGGGTACTCGTCCAGTAAAAGGCGAGTGGGCGCGCGAGCAAGGACTGAATATGGCCTGTGCCTTGATAGTTAAATATCGCGACGAGAAAAGCGACGCCTCGTTAGAACTTGAATCTATATTACGTTAACGGGTGATTCAGATGTCAGCACAAGTATTGGGTTTATCACAGGAATTACTGGTAGCGCTGCAACAAGACAGCGCCAGTGCAGAGTTGCCTATTGGTAATGGCTGCTTTGTGTATGATTTGGATAAACTGCAGCAACACTTGGCAAAGCTGCAGCAACAAGAGGTGGTTAAACTCTGGTATGCGGTTAAGGCAAATCCGTTATCTAAGGTCATTCAAACGCTGGATAATGCGGGCTTTAACTTTGATGTTGCAAGTTTCGGTGAATTGAGCCAAGTGCTGGCACAAGGTATCGAACCTGAACGAGTGTTAAATACCGGGCCTGCGAAATCAAAACAACAAATTCACAGTTTTATTGAGCAGGGCGTGCGAGTTTTTGTTGCCGAAAGTTTGAATCAACTGCTGTGGATTGAACAGGCTGCTGCGCAGGAAAAAGTGAAACCTCAGGTGTTGCTCAGAGTGCAACTACAATGGCCGGACGGTGAAAAAAATCCGTTAGGCGGTAATGCATTAACGCCGTTCGGTTTGTCGATACAAGAGTGGCAAAGCGTACAGGCATCTGATTTTGACTTTGTAGAAATTATCGGCCTGCATATTTTCCAGTGGGGCAATATGCTCAGCAACGCAAAAATGTATCAGTTGTGGCAGCAAATGGTGCCGCCTCTGGTTCAGCTGGCGCAAGATATCGGTATTAGCTTACAAGTGCTGGATCTGGGGGGCGGACTAGGCGTTGATTACTTGCAGCAGGGCACTGAGCTTAGTTGGCAGCAAATTATCAGCGATTTGGCCGAAATTAAGAGTCAGGCCGGTGTGAGTGAACTCTGGCTCGAGCTTGGCCGCTATGCAGTAGCTGACTGTGGCTATTATTTAACGCCTGTTGTTGATAAAAAAGTTAATTATGGTCAGTCGCAACTGGTGCTTGCTGGTGGTATTAATCATGTCTTACGCCCCGCTATTACTGACCAACCTTTTCCGGCAGCGTTATTGCGGGACTCGTTTCAACCTCTAACCGATTTCGATGTTCATGGTCCTTTATGTACCAGCATGGACAAATTAGGTGCTTTGCAATTTCCAGAAGATATAGCGGTGGATGATGTGGTGATTTTTGGCTTGTGTGGTGCTTATGGTTTTACCGAAAGCATGCCGTTTTTTCTCTGCCATGAAATCGCGGCTGAATATGTCTGGCAAAACCATCAGTTAATTGAAGTGCGCTGTGCACAGTCGGCATCTTGGTATTTAAGGTAATAAGTGGATTTTTTATGACAAATTTTTCAAAGCAAGTAATGCATGTCGGTGAAATGGCCAGTGGCGCGGCGCTGACCGTACCTGTTTATCGCTTTAAAGGGCAAGGCAGTGCGTCGAGCGTTTATATTCAGGCGAATATGCATGGCGCTGAAGTGCAGGGCAATGCGGTGATTTTTCAGTTGCTGGAGCTGTTGCGTAATTTAGATATTAACGGCGATATTACTTTAGTGCCTTATGCTAATCCGGTCGGCTGTAATCATAAAAATGGCGAGTATACGCTAGGGCGTTTTGATCCAATTACCGGGGTTAACTGGAACCGGATGTATCATTTTGATGAGTCAATTATTAAGCCGTTTGTGCAGCAATGTATTGGTAAAGATGATGCGACTATCGAGCGTGACTTCAAACTATTAATGATCGAAATGATCGAGCAAAAGCTGAATCATAATATTTACGGCCTGACTACCGGCCAGCGTATCGCCTATCAGCTACAACGACTGGCACATCAGGCGGATCTGGTGTTGGACTTACACACTGGGCCTATTTCCAGTAAACATTTATATTGCCCGGAATATGCAAAGGAAAGTGCCAAGTATTTCGACATTCCTCATACTTTGTTGATCCCAAATGTCTTTGATGGCGCACTCGATGAAGCAACTTTTTGCCCTTGGTGGAAGCTACAACAAGCGTTTGCCGAGTTGGGGATAAAGTTTTCTATTACTTCAGAGCGGGTTAACAAGGAAAGCTTTACCGTCGAACTAGGCTCACAGGAGCAAATTGATCTCGACGTTGCTCTCGAAGATGCGAAAAGCATTTTAAGTTATTTGCAACATAAAGGGGTGATTGAAAGCTCGGAATTTGTGCCACAAGCCATGACCCGTTATGCCTGCTACTTAAAAGATTACAAAGCGTTTTATTCGCCGATGGGCGGCATGGTGGATTATCTTGCCGAATTTGGCCAGCCATTAGCTGCCGGTCAGCCATTAGCGCGTATTTTACGTATGGATAATTATGGTGACGGCGATCCACTGCATTATTTATCCTTGGATAAAGAAGTGATCCCGATTTTGCATTTTGCTTCCGCCAGCGTTAATCAGGGCACTGAACTCTATAAAGTATTTACAGACTTTTTTACTTTGTGATCAAAGATATTCTCCAGTTCAAATTCATTGGCTGGAGAGTAAAGTTTACTGAATGTGTGACTTCAAATAATTCAGCAATTCCTGATGGTACTTGCCCGGTTTTTCGGCTTTTTGTTCTTTAGCTGCCTGGCGAATTAACTGGCGCAGTTTCTGGCGTTCCATTGCCTCATGTTCAGCTAATAGATTTTCAATAAAATCATTGCTTTCAGTTAGTAGCTGATCACGTAATTCTGCCAGTTGCAGATGACGATTGGATTCCTGTTGGTGCTTATTGGCTAAAACATCAAGCGCTTTGTGGATTGGTTCTAACTCGGTTTCAGATAATACTTTTGCCATAAAGCGAATATGGCGACGCAGTGCTTCTGGCTTGTTTTTAATTTTATCAGCCAATACTAAGGCTTCTAAAAGCTCGTCAGTAAAAGGTACTTTGCTACGTTGGTGCTTACTGAGCTTTACTAAAGAGTAGGCAAAATCCTGCATTTCGTGCATTTCACGCTTAATGTCAGTTTTACTTTTATAATCTTCATCGAATTCGTCGATATCGTGAGCAGAGTGGGGCATAATAATAATAATTGATAATTTAACCTTGTAATGCGCATTATACATCAAACTCAGTTAAGCGCTCTAGCAAGAAATAAGAGATATTCATTTTAATGACAGATTCAATCAGTATTCCCAAGCAAATGGAACAAGTAGAAAGCCGCGTTGCTGAAGTGTTGGCCTTAGCTAAATCACTGGGCGCAGACGGTGCAGAAGTGGCGATGAGCAAGCAACAGGGCTTAAGTGTCAGCACTCGTTTAGGAGAGGTGGAAACGGTTGAATTTACCAATGACGGTGCGTTAGGTATTACGGTTTATCAGCAAGGACGAAAAGGCAGTGCATCGACAGCTGATTTATCGGATAGTGCTTTAAAGCAGGCGGTGCAGGCCGCAGTGAATATTGCTAAATATACTTCAGTGGATAAATTCTCCGGGCTTGCCGATAAAGCGCTGTTGGAAATGTCGCCGCAAGATCTGGACTTATATCATAGCAAGCAATTATCGACAGACGAAGCGATTGCCATTGCTACAGAATGTGAAAATACCGCGTTAACCAGTGATCAGCGTATCACCAATTCAGACGGTGCAACTCTGGCAAGTTATGAAGGTTTTAAAGTCTATGGTAATAGCTATGGTCAGCTAGTGGGATATCCAAGCTCACGTCATACTTTGAGTTGTGTAATGATCGCTAGCGAAGGCGAAGACATGCAGCGTGATTATGCCTATACCATTAATCGCGATTTTTCATTATTGGATAAGCCAAAAGATGTTGGCTTAAATGCCGCACAAGAAGCGCTATCTCGGTTACATGCGAGAAAAATTCCGACGGCAAAAGTGCCGGTAATGTTCCGCGCCGATATCGCCAATACTTTCTGGGGACATTTTATTGCTGCGATCAGTGGTGGCAATTTATATCGCAAATCATCGTTTTTACTTGATGCGCTCGGTCAGCCGATCTTTCCAGAATTTTTAACTATTGAAGAACGTCCACATATTAAAAAAGCACTCGCCAGTAGCGCATTCGACAATGAAGGGGTGAAAACCATCGATCGCGATATTATTAAAGCGGGTGTGCTTGAAACCTATCTGTTAACCAGTTATTCCGCGCGAAAACTGGGAATGACGACGACAGGCCATGCTGGTGGTATCCATAACTGGCAGGTATCAGCCAATGGTGGCGACTTTCAGCAAATGCTCAAACAATTAGGTACCGGCTTGCTAGTGACGGAATTAATGGGGCAAGGGGTAAATGTCGTTAACGGTGATTATTCCCGTGGTGCTGCTGGTTTCTGGGTAGAAAATGGCGAAATTGCCTATCCGGTTTCTGAAGTGACCATTGCCGGTAACTTAGCTGAGATGTTTAAAAATGTTGTCGCGGTCGGCAATGATTTTGATCTTAAAGGCAGTATTCGCACTGGTTCTATTTTGGTCGGTGAAATGCAGGTTGCTGGTCATTAACCGTAGCAGTTTGCTCTGAGCGAAAGATGGCTCGATAAGTTATCGAGCCTAAATGCTGTTTTTGTTAGGCACTTAAAAATAAAGTCGCGGTACCGAGAAAGGCAAAAATACCGACAACATCAGTGATTGTAGTTAAGATCACGCTACCGGCTAATGCCGGGTCGATATTCATTTTTTTCAAAAATAGCGGGATGCTGACCCCGGCAATGCCAGCGGCAGTTAAATTCATTAGCATGGCAAAGGCTATAACGCTGCCGAGTATCAGATCTTGCTTCCATAATGCCACGACGGTCGCAATGAGCAGCGCCCAGATAATGCCGTTGAGAAAACCAACCGCCAGCTCTTTATAGAGTAAGGCTTTGGAGTTACTTTCACCGACATGGCCAAGTGCCATACCGCGAATTACCAGAGTTAAGGTTTGGTTGCCGGCAACGCCGCCCATGCTAGGCACCAGGGTATTTAAAATCGCTAATATCGCTAACTGGCTAAGAATTCCTTCAAACATGCTGGAAACTGCGACCGCCATTAATGCGGTAACCAGATTAACTCCCAGCCACAATGAACGTTGTCTGGTACTTTTAACGATTGGGGCAAAGGTATCTGCTTCATCATCTAGACCCGCCATACTCATCATCGAGTGTTCGGCTTCTTCTCGGATAATATCGACGACATCATCAATGGTAATACGGCCTAATAAGCGCCTTTGTTCATCGATAACTGGTGCAGATACCCAATCATAACGCTCGAATAGCTGGGCGACTTCGGCGACAGGCATCTCGGCACTAACCGAGATGATTTCTTCATCGATTAGGCTTGAGATCACCTCTTCCGGTTTACAGGTGACGATTGCGGTTAATGAGACCGCACCGATAAAGTGATCTTGACGGTCAACCACATATAAGGAGTCAGTGGCGAGCGGTAGTTCTCCTTTTAACCGTAAATAACGCAAGACAACATCAACGGTAACATCAGGGCGGATGGTGATGGTATCGGTATTCATGATACCGCCGGCGGTATCTTCTTCGAAGGACAGGGCGGCTTCTACCCGGCTTCTATCCTGAGAGTCCATCGAATTTAGTACTTCACGATAAACGCTGTCCGGCAATGTCCGTAAGACTTCGGCAAGGTCATCAACATCCATGCCCTCGGCGACCGCCGCCAGTTTTTCCGGACGAATATTCTTTAGAATGCCTTTACGAACTTCTTCATTGAGCTCTTCGAGCACTTCACCGTGATGGTCATGGTCGATTAACTGCCATAATACGGTACGGCTTTTGGTGGGAGAAGATTCCAGGATCAGCGCAAGATCGTAAGCCGGCATGTTTTGCAAAAGTTTACGGACATAGACAAACATACCGCTACCAAGTGCTTCATTGACTTGTTGTAGACGTTGTTGGCTATATTCTTGCTCTGAAATTTCCGGCATATAGTTGTCCCGTGCCGCTTAAAAACGAAATTTGAAAATTAAAAAACTGGACGGAATTTACGAAACGTGTCGAATAATAATTATTTGCCCAGTGAGTATAAGTTTATCTCAACTCACTGGTTTTATCAGCTTTTTTATTAAGTTATCTGAAAAAGAGTCGCTAAATGTGGCGCTAGCCTCAGGTTATTCGCCCTCGTCAAATTTATCGCTGAATAATTGGCAAATATCGGTTAACGCCTGCTCCGCATCCTGACCTTCAGTGATCACAGTCACTGTTTTTCCCTGTCCGCCAGCGAGCAGCATTAATCCCATGATACTGGTAGCATCCGCTTGCTTATCTTCTAGTTCAATGGTGATCTTAGCATCAAATTTTTGGCTGAGTTGGGCGAGTTTGGTTGCGGCTCTGGCGTGTAAGCCGAGTTTATTGGTGATGGTTAATGAGCGTTGTAATTGTAGTGACATTATCGTTGTTAGGTGCTTTTTATTTGTAAATCGCGGTGACGGGCTTGGACGTCTTTACGTTCTTTTTTCAAATGCGCCGCCAGTAGTTCGGCAATGTAAACCGACCTGTGTTTGCCGCCGGTACAACCTATGGCAATAGTGATATAACTGCGGTTGTTGCGTTCTAAATGAGGTAGCCAGGTCATCATAAAGCTATTAATTTGCCAGATAAATTTAGTGACAATTGGCTGGCTGGCGAGAAAGTCCTGCACTGGCTGATCCAGGCCCGTGTATGGCTTGAGGTCTTTTTCCCAAAACGGATTTGGCAGAAAACGGGCATCAAAGACAAAATCGGCGTCTTTTGGCATGCCGTGTTTATAGCCAAAAGACTCAAATACTACCACCATGTTGCCTGTGGTTTTGCCGAGAATACGTTCACGAATCAGATCTGCTAGTTGGTGTGGTGTCAGCTGGCTGGTGTTTAGGTATAAGTTAGCTCGGCTGGAAATAGGTTCTAGTAGCCTTTTCTCGAGGGAAATTGCTTGATCGAGTGCGATATTCTGTTTGATCAGTGGATGTAATCGCCTGGTTTCACTAAAGCGTTTGATCAAGTCGCTATCATCGGCATCGAGATAAACGATACTGAGTTCAACGGCGCTAGGTAAGTAATCTAAAATTTCGGAAACATCACTGGGATCGGCAGGCAGGTTTCGAACATCGAGACTAACGGCAACCGTTTCATAGTCATTGATCACTGTATGGGTGAGAGCGGGTAACAAGTTTACCGGGATATTATCGACGCAGTAATAACCTAAATCTTCCAGTACGCGCAGCGCAACCGTTTTACCAGAGCCAGAGCGGCCACTGACAATCGTGAGTTTCATCAATGTGTCTTTCCTTTAATGCGCGATCAGTTGTGGTTTTTCACCAGTTGATAGAGTTGTTCATTACTTTGACATTTTCTCGCCATTTTGCATACTTGTTTATCGCTAAAAATCTGGGCGATACTTTGCAGGGTGGATAAGTGCTGTTGACACTGATCTTCCGGGACAAATAAGGCAATAAAAATATCCACCGGACGATTGTCTATCGCATCAAAGTCGATTGGGGTTTTTGATGTCGCAACTACTACCATGACCTGATCACCATGGGATAAGCGTCCGTGGGGGATGGCAATACCGTTACCTATACCGGTAGAACCCATTTTTTCTCGAGTTAACAGGCTTTCTAGCAACTGATAGGTATTGTAGCCAGGGTTAAATTCTGCGGCTTGCTGAGACAGGATTTCTAGCATTTTCTTTTTGCTAGTTGCAGGAACTGCACATAAAGTGCAGTCCTGAGTAATGATGTCAGATAAATTCATAAGACTAGTTCGAATTTGACATGAATGATGGCTTAGTGTTGATTAAGCTTACCCTTGTATTTTAAAACTTGCTTATCCAGCTTATTGACCAGAGCATCGATGGAAACATACATGTCTTCATTTTCCGCCTTGGCGTGAATTTCATTGCCATTTAAATGTACAGTGGCTTCTGCTATTTGGGCGAGTTTTTCGACGGTTAGTACGACATGAACATTGTTGATATGATCAAAATGTCGTTCCAGCTTTGCAAATTTGTTATGAACAGATTCGCGTAATGAGTCGGTAATTTCTACATGATGACCGGCAAGATTAATTTGCATAAGCTTAAATCCTTATTGTTGGTTAAAGAAGACTCTTACGTTGATTCGACGGCGGGATAGCTAAAGATTCTCGATATTTGGCTATAGTTCGTCTTGCAACGTTGATACCTTGTTCAGCTAGTAACTCTGCCATTTTACTATCGCTTAACGGCTTAGCTGGCGTTTCTGCTGCGACCAGTTTTTTAATTAATGCCCGTATCGCAGTAGAAGAACATTCTCCGCCATTTTCGGTACTGACATGGCTGGAGAAGAAGTATTTCAATTCATAAATACCGCGAGGCGTGTGCATGTATTTTTGCGTAGTGACGCGGGAAATCGTTGATTCATGCATATCCACCGCTTCGGCGATATCGTTAAGCACCATAGGACGCATTGCTTCCGGGCCGTGTTCAAAAAAGCCCTGCTGACGCTGCACTATACAGTTGGAAACTTTTAGCAGGGTTTCATTACGACTTTCCAAACTCTTAATAAACCACTTGGCTTCTTGCAGGTTTGAGCGGATAAACTGGCTGTCACTGGAAGACTTCATCGAGCGCGCCATCGAGGCATATTGCTGATTAACCGACAATTTAGGCGCAGTGTCCGGATTTAGTTCAACGACCCAGCGGCCGTTTTTCTTTTCTACTGAGACATCGGGAATCACATATTGCTCTTCACTTTTTATCACGGTATCGCCAGGACGTGGATCCAGTGACTGGATCAGCTTAATGACTTCGCGCAGCTGATCTTCTTTGAGCCGGGTTTTACGCATGATTTGGCGGTAATCGCGATTGCCTAACAAATCGATATATTCAGTGATGATCTGTTTGCTTTCTGCCAGCCAGGGCGTGGCCTTATCAAACTGGTTCAATTGAATCAGCAGACATTCTGAAATGGAGCGCGCGCCGACACCGACCGGATCAAACATATTGATGCGTTTAAGTACCGCTTCAACTTCATCGAGTTCGACATCTTCGTGCCCCAATGATTCCAAAATATCTTCTGTGCTGACGGTTAAGTAACCGGCATCGTCAATGGCGTCGATAATCGCCGTCGCTATTGCCAAATCGGTTTCGCTAAACGGGGTTAAATCCATTTGCCAGCGTAGATGATCTTGAATCGAATCTGTGGTTTCGCCCTGGTAGCTATAATCTTCCGAGGCGACACCGACACCTGAGCTTGATACGCCAGCGCTAAAAGATTCATCCCAGGTGGTATCGATATTGAGTTCTTCCGGGATATCCGATTTATCCATGGCTTCTGTGGTGCTGATTTCATCTGCCGTTGGTGTTGAGTCTTCACTGCCATCTGAGGAGTCGCTGCTCTGCTCTGAACCTGTGGCGGAAAATGCCTGTTCGAGGCTATCTGGCTGGGATTCTTGATCGCCTGATGTTGATTCGTCGACTTCCAGTAATGGGTTGCTTTCTAATGCTTCCTGAATTTCCTGTTGAAGATCCAATGTTGATAATTGCAACAGCTTAATTGCTTGCTGCAATTGCGGGGTCATTGTAAGTTGTTGTCCAATTCGGAGCTGCAGACTAGGGCGCATTAATGAACTTGTTTCCTGTTAATTGTTATCATTATCTTTTCTGGAGCATATCATAACTATAGCGTGAATTGCTCTCCAAGGTATACATCTCTGACTTGTTGATTGGCAAGAATTTGATCTGCATCGCCTTCGGCAATTAATTCGCCATGGCTGACAATATAGGCATGCTCACATACGTCTAAAGTTTCTCTGACATTGTGATCTGTGATCAAGATTCCTATGCCCCGTTGTTTTAAGTGTAGGATAATTTTTTTTATATCTCCTACCGAGATCGGGTCAACACCGGCAAAGGGTTCATCTAACAAAATAAATTTTGGTTCGGCCGCCAACGCACGAGCAATTTCTACCCTGCGTCTTTCACCGCCGGACAAGCTCATACCGAGGTTTTCCGTGATATGACCTATGTTAAATTCTTCTACCAAGTGTTCGAGTTTTTCCTGGCGTTCAACTTCCGTCAGCTCTTTGCGGGTTTGTAGGATCGCCATAATATTTTCATAAACCGTGAGCTTACGAAAGATCGACGCTTCCTGCGGCAGATAACCTATGCCTTTTCGTGCTCTTTCATGCATGGGTAATAAGGTGATGTCTTCATCGTTTAAGGTGATAGAGCCGCTGTCGTTGTTCACCAGCCCGACTATCATGTAAAACGAAGTGGTTTTTCCAGCGCCATTGGGCCCTAATAAACCAACAATTTGGCCTTCCTGCACTTGCATGCCGACATTTTTAACGACCTTTCTGCCCTTATAGGACTTGGCGAGGTTTTTAGCTATAAGGGTAGAACTAGTCATTTCTTGTTTTTATCCAGGGCATTGGGTTGTAACACGGTTTTTACTCGTTCGTTGCTGTCACTGTCGGCTAGTACCTGCTCGGTAAGGAAGTTATAGGTGATCACGCTACTGCTGACCTTGCTGCCTTCTTGACGCAACTCTGCGTTGCCGGAAATAATCACGGTATTTTTGCCTGGTTGGTATTTGATTTCATTGGCCTGTAAATAAATCGGGGTGCCGTCTTCCAGGGTTTGAGTAAAGGTTGCCGGGCTGCCTTTGGCAATATAGGTTTTGTTTTCGCTTTCCATTTCCGTTAGTACTTGTACCAGATCGGCTTTAATGGTCAACGAACCTTGGGTGATGACGACATCGTCGATATAGCTAAAAATTTTGTTTTTAAGATCTGCGGCCTGACGAGCGGCATCGATATTGATCTCTTGTTTGAGATCCAATTTTTCACCGTGTGCATGGCTAACTAATCCGAGAAAAATCGCGAAACAGAGTAAGCTTTGGTTAATGTTGTTGATAAATGGTTTTTTCATGCTTTGTTAATGTTACTTGTTTAGTGTTTAAATCAACTATTAGTCCGGTTCCTGTCATTAAAAAATCTTTTCCCTTGATCTGAATCTTATTGTTGGAACTAATAATATTGGTATTTAAATCCAATTCTAAATATTTTCCGTTAATTTCTTGAATTAGACTAGTGCTATCTGTTGCTATTAATGCGACGCGGTTTTCTAGCTTCACCCGGTTACTATTGTAAAGTGTGCCTTCATTTGCAGAGATTTTCCACGGGAAATCACTATCTTTCGGATACAGGGTATATTTAGGAAACTCAAAATGTGTGACCGCTAAATTCGCATAATGTTCCATTCGATCGGCATCGATAATGTATGACAGTTCTCCGTTTGAGGTAAATGTCTCGCTATTGAGTGCCTCGGCGATAAAATCCGGGGTAATATCACCGTCGATACGTTTATCTTCGCTTACGCTTGCTTGATGCCATTCGATAATGCTGTAGACAATGATGGCAGCAATGAAAAAAAGTACGGCGACAATATTGGTTTTATTCATATACTGGCGCCCGATGCCTGCTCTAACGTGTTTTGGCTTTGCATGATTAAATCGCAGCTTTCTCTAACTGCGCCAAATCCCCCTCGGGTGTAAGTGGTATAATCTGCTAATGCCAAGATCGCCGGATGGGCGTCGTTAACAGCAATACTTAAACCGACAAATGCCATACATTGATAATCTGGCATATCATCGCCGATATAGGCGACTTGCTCAGGACTGAGTTCGAGCTCTGTGATGATGCGTTTTAGCGTTGGTAGTTTATTTTCTTTCCCTTGCACTATGTGTTTAACATTTAGTGCACTCATCCGGGTTTGAACGATATTTGACTGTCGACCGGTGATCACCGCAACATCGACGCCGCTGGCGCCTAAGGCCTTAACACCATAGCCGTCTTTAGTGTGGAATGCCTTTAATTCTTCACCATTATTGCCTAAATAGATACGGCCATCGGAAAATACGCCGTCGATATCACAAACGAAGAGCTTAATGTTTTTTGCCTTGTTGATAATCTGGTCGGCGACTTCACCGTATAAAGTTGCAACCATTACAATACTCCTGATTTGAGTAAGTCATGCATATTCATCGCACCGATCGGCTGATTGTCGTCGTTGGTGATGATCAGGCCGTTAATTTTTTTATCTTCCATAATTTTTAATGCCTGTGCTGCCAGCATGCTTTTATCTGCTACCGTTGGGTTTTTGGTCATTACTGAGGCTATTTCATCCTGATGAATATCGATTTTTTCATCTAGGATACGGCGTAAATCGCCATCGGTAAACAGGCCAATTAAGCGGTTGTTCTCGTCGATAACCGCTGTCATGCCCAAACCTTTAAGTGACATTTCCACTAAGGCATCTTTTATTTTTGCTTGCGCTGGTACCAGGGGTAAGCGCTCACCTTGATGCATAATATCTTGTAAACGCAATAATAAGCGCTTACCTAAACTGCCACCCGGGTGTGACAGGGCAAAATCATCAGCGGTAAATTCTTTGGCATTAAGCAAAGCAACTGCCAGGGCATCTCCCATTACCAAGGTGGCTGTGGTGCTGGAAGTCGGTGCTAGCCCAAGTGGGCAGGCTTCCTGAGAGACTTTAATACAGACATGGGTGTCGGCTAATTTTGCCAGGGTAGATTGTGGATTGCTGCTCATCGCGATTAATTTCGCACCGATACGTTTAATCACCGGGATAATCGCCAGTACTTCGCCAGTTTCGCCTGAATTTGAGATGGTTAACACTACGTCGCTGGCGGTGATCATCCCAAGGTCGCCATGGCTCGCTTCACCCGGATGGACAAAGAATGCCGGGGTACCTGTACTTGCCAGCGTTGCAGCAATTTTTCCACCGATATGCCCGGATTTTCCCATACCGATAACAATGACTCGTCCTTGACAGTGAAACATTAGTTGGCAGGCAAGTTCAAAACCGTCGTCAATAAATTGTTCGAGTTCGGCAATTGCCTGCTTTTCTATATGGATGACTTGTTTTGCTAGTTGCTTAAAATTTTTCATGGCGTGTCTAGTTCTTTAATTGACTAAATAATAGCAGTTGATAGGCGATAAAGGTCACTAGTAATAACAAGCCTTTAAAACGGGTGATCCTGAAATTGCCAAAATGTCGGCTAAAACAGAGAATGAACAGGATAAAAGTGACACCTAGCATATAAGGGGCATCGCGCACTGAAGCATTTTGGTCAATCTCGCCTGGAGCAATGACCCCGGCCAGTGATAACACTGCGAGAATATTAAAAATATTGGAGCCGATAATATTACCAAGTGCCAGGTCGTCTTCCTTTTTAACAATACTCATAATGCTGGCGGCAAGCTCAGGCAAGCTGGTGCCGATAGCTATAACGGTTAAGCCGATAACCAGTTCACTGATGCCAAACGCTTTGGCGATAAACACTGAGGCATCGACCAAATAGCTGGCGCTTAAGGGGAGTAATACTAAACCAATCGTTAGCCACACCAAAGCTAGTGGCGTGGTAATGCCCTCGGGTAATTCCTGCTCGGCTTCGATGATCATCGCATCATCTATTTTATGGTTTTTTACCCGTTTTAAGGTGATGATTAACAAGATAATAATATAAACAAAAAAACCTATCAGTAATATCAGGCCTTCAGTAAAACTAAAATAATGATCCGCTAACAGCCAGCATGCTAAGGCAGTGATCGCTAATATTAGCGGAATTTCACGCTTTACGGTGCTTGATGAAACAGATAATGGATGGAGTAAAGCGGTAATGCCGAGTACCAGAGCGATATTGGTAATATTGGAACCAATGGCGTTGCCTATCGCAGTATTTGGATTGTCATTAAGTGATGCGGTCGCTGCAATCATCATTTCAGGAGCCGATGAGCCCATAGCCACTATAGTCAGGCCGATGATCATCGGCGATACACCGACATTTCTTGCCAGTGATGAAGCACCAAAAACAAACTTGTCGGCGCTCCATACCAAGGTAACTAGCGAAATTAATAAGATTAATATTTGAACAAGCATTAAATACTCCGGATATTGAGGCTGAATTGTCGCTGGTTGCGACAGAAAAAAAAAGGGCAAAAAACTAAAAAATGCAAAAGAATGTTAGTTTTTAATGCTTAATAAGAGAGTTTTTGTAAACAGGTAGTTAATCAATAAGTGGGAATAGACAGGGAGACTATTTATGAACTTACGTTTTTTTACGTTTTTATACGTATTTTAAACATAATAAATTGCTAATTTCGGATGCAGTCTTATTGCTGCTGAGGTAGAATTCATTCTTCGTTAACAATAGCTAAGCACAGCGTTTAAAATTAAGCATGTCGGAAATTCTGGTTGATATTCAAAATATGACGTTTAAACGGGATGAACGTGTCATCTATGATGATATCAGTTTAACCATCCCGAAAGGAAAAGTGACCGCGATCATGGGGCCAAGTGGCATAGGTAAAACTACCTTGCTGCGGTTAATCGGCGGTCAGCTAAAACCAGAGTCTGGCAAAATATTGTTTGACGGCCAAGATATTCCTAGCCTATCGCGTCAGGCGCTGTATCAAGCGAGAAAGCGCATGAGCATGTTGTTTCAAAGTGGCGCCTTGTTTACCGATATGTCGGTCTACGACAATATTGCCTTTCCGATGCGTGAACATACGCAATTATCTGAAAAGCTTATTGAAAAAATGGTACTGATGAAGCTCGAAGCGGTCGGTTTACGCGGTGCCAGATTGTTAAAGCCGAGTGAGCTATCCGGTGGTATGGCGCGACGTGCGGCATTGGCGCGGGCGATAGCCTTAGATCCTGAGTTGATTTTATATGATGAGCCGTTTGCCGGGCAGGATCCTATCTCCATGGGGGTGATTGTTCGTCTGATTAAAGCATTAAACGATGCCTTAGGTTTAACTTCCGTGGTGGTGTCGCATGATGTCCCGGAAGTGATGAGCATTGCCGATTATATTTATATTATTGCCGAGCAAAAAATTATTGGTCAGGGTACGCCTGAACAAATTGCCGAGCAGCAATCGCCATTAGTACAGCAATTTGTTAAAGGCGAAGCGGACGGACCTGTGCCATTTCACTTTAAATCGGCACCGTATCAAGATGAATTATTAGGTAAAAGCGTATGATGGTTAATTCGCTCACTCTGTTAGGACGGAAAATTATCGAGCGCACTAGTGCTTTGGGACGTGCGATCTTAATGTTATTGTCAGCACTAATCCATATGCCTAATCTACGTAAAGGCGCGCCACTTTTGGTGCAGCAACTGTACTCTGTCGGGGTGTTGTCATTAATTATTATTGTGGTGTCTGGCACGTTTATCGGCATGGTGCTGGCGCTACAAGGTTATACCATTTTGGTCGGTTATGGCGCAGAAGCCAGCCTAGGTCCTATGGTGGCCTTATCCTTATTGCGTGAGCTTGGGCCGGTAGTGGCGGCGTTATTGTTTGCCGGTCGTGCTGGTTCGGCGTTAACAGCCGAAATCGGTTTAATGAAAGCGACCGAGCAATTATCGAGTCTGGAAATGATGGCGGTCGACCCATTGCGCCGGGTAATAGCGCCACGCTTTTGGGCGGGCTTGATTTCTTTGCCATTACTGGCTGCGATATTTTCAGCTGTTGGTATTCTTGGTGCTCACTTGGTTGGGGTTG
>CAZUHQ010000027.1:0-34534 GCA_964620605.1 uncultured Thalassotalea sp. | reverse complement strand
TGTTATTGCATGATCGCGATGGATGTTATTGGCTGATCGGCATCAATGTTATTGGGTGATCGCGATGCATGAAAATATGCACTAGAGAAGCGTGGCGCTTAGAAATTATCAATACTGATACTTTTATGAGAATAAAAGACGTTAATAGGGTTAAGGGGGAATCAGCCCCAAGTGGACGTGCATTAACGACAACTGAATTAAACACCCCATATAGAACCAAGAACTCGAAACAATAGACCTATTGAGCTAAGAGACTCAGCCATAATTGCGGTTGCTTATGGTGCAGGTCTTAGGCGTGAGGAATTAACTAAATTGTCCGTAAATGACTTGAACAACAATAAGCTACTGGTAAGGGGAAAGGGGAGTATAGTGCAATATGTTTACTTGCCTGTATTTGCCCTTAAAGTATTAAAACGTTGGTTAGTAGTTCGCGGCTCTCAGGATGGTTTGATATTTACAAGAGTACTAAGAGGTACAACTATTACAAATACTGGTATATCTACAAGAACAATAGGCGATGTCATGCAAAGGCGGTATAAGTCGGTTGAAGTTCAACATTTTTCACCACATGATCTTAGACGGTCTTTTGGTACGAATTTGCTTGATAGTAATGTAGATGTATTACTTGTTCAAAAGTTAATGCGCCATAAGAAATTAGAAACAACTAGAGTTTATGATATGAGGGGAGAAAAGGTTAAAGCAGCAGCCGTTGAGTTGCTGCCGTTTTAGTACGTTAAATTTTTACGTAATTAGCACAAAGGTACGTGAAATTTTACGTACCTTTAATATAGAGATCTAAATTGCTCGGCAATCTCGGCATATTTGGCCATTAATAAAGTGTTGTTACTCAATTCATGTGCATTTTCAATAATGGAAATCACCAGGTAATTATTTGGCTCTGTAAAACCTTGGCTATAGATAGCAAATTTATCACTAGTATTAAGCTCACTTTTTATTGGTACTATATGTACGTGTTTCAACTCGGCAGCTACTGCGGATTCTGGCCTATGGTAAGGAACGTCTTTACCAAATTTAAAACTACTAAAACGGTTTACACCACTTTGTTTATATAATTTAAATTCGCTAATGAAACTTTGAAATTTAGGAAGTTTTTGCAACTCAGGCGCCGCAAATACACGAACATCTGACATCAATTATGCTACTTGTACAAACTCAATAGGTTTAGATGTATCGACTTTGTCAATAAACCCATGTGATGCTGTAACTAACTCATTTAGATTTCTTTCAGAAGCGTAAAATGTACCAGCTTTATAATCTAAGTTACCAATGAGGTGCTGACGCACTGTCGCAATGTCATTTCTCAAACGTTCAAACATCTCTACAAAAAAGCCATCCTCTGTATCACCCTCTTTTTTAATGTAATCTAAAAAAAGATCGACAAAACCTATAATTTCGCCTAAATCTGATATCTCGGAAGGACTAACGTCACTAGCATTAAAAGGTAATTCAATGAATGAATCAGTAAATTCTGAAAGCGCATCACATGCACTAGCAAATAATGCAGCATGGGCTACCACTTGCTGTTCTGTACGATTTGCTTTAATTACAGTATCAATAAGCATAATAACTTCACTAACACTGCTTACTTCAATCTTCATTACTAAATTCCCGAATAACTAGCGCAACGTTCATTTTCTATAGCTAAAAAATGAACACTATGTAAGCTATCTTACACTAAAAACGAAATCTTTGCATATATACTATAATAATTGCAACAAATAGACACAAAAAAGCCGCTTTAATTAGCGGCTAATAACGTGGCGACTTGTATCTCGGTTTCCCGTTGTCGTTCATCGAATTTTTCTATTTTTTTATCAAGCTTTTCCAATGTGATTTTTATGTTTTCGCTGTCAGCACTTAAGGTGGCTACTGTTGCTATATGGCTAACAATGATTGTGAGCAACATTATCACAATACTTTTTGCAAAATCACTCATGACCACCACCGACAACGACATTTGTTATTGTATAAGCAGTACAGTAATCAACGCCAATATGCACACCTAAGCTATTTAATGTCACCTTGAGCGCGGCTTTCATCTCTGGCGTGGTTGCGGTGCAGTAGTTATTCGATAGATTATTCACTTTACGCGTAACATCACCAAACTGATAATTACTTGCACAACCTTGCATCACCAAAACGGCAATAATCACCAACACAAACGACAGTATTTTTTCGATAAAGGTTGTTTTTACCATGTAGGACCCCCAACTTTTACCGCTAGATACATTTGATGCGCGTCGAATTCGTCAACACCATCAGCAAGCATCATTTCTTTAAACACTTTATGCACTCGCTCATGTGGGCGTGATTTGGTTTTACAATAAACATCGTGAATAACACTTGCTCGTCGATACTTACCCACAAACGGCGAGCCGATGTAACGCCAGAAAAAGCGCGGAATACTGGCACCATCAACAATAGAGTTAATAGGTGCTTGCCATTCAACACCGTATTTATCAACGTACAAGAAATTTTCTTTTAACTTCATTTCTCGGCCATCTGGCAGCCATAAGGCCACCACATCACCAATAAAATGAGGGTTATCTAACAATGCAGCCGTAGACATCACATTACCTCCGGCTCAGGCAATCCCGCCCAAACATTATTGATGACTTGCGACTTTTGCCTAACTTGCTCAGCCTCTAGCTGTTCTTGTGTTGTTCCGTGGATTTGGTCATAAATCCAAGCGCCAAGCTTAAAGTTTTTATCACCTGTTAGGCTTGCACCTACGTTATCAACACCCTCAGCAAATACATTATCAGGATTAGTTGGACTAACCGCGTTAGCCACCTGAGCTGCTTTACGTTCTAGGAGATAAGCTACACCTACACCACAAACCGCAATAGCGACCACCATACCGACTTTTGAATCTAGAAAATTATTCATCGTCAATCACTCCTTTGGTGTGCTTTTTAAGCTGATAAAGCGCAACGGAAACTGCAATACCAATGGCAACAGCTTGCCCCAATTTCTTAAACATACACACCCCCTAAACGGTCAAGTCGTGCAATCACAAAACTTTCTTGCTGAGCAAGTCGAATACCTTGGTGCGCTTGCTCGATGGTAAAGTGACCTTTTGCCCCCTCAAAATTAGACATATGCAGCATCAGTTCGGCTAAGTCGTTATGCGTAATTTCCTGAAATTCAGAAATAGCCATTTTATCGGCGACATATTCGATATACTCGTCAGTGTCGTTGTGGTCGTCACCATCACGCTGTGGACTTGGCGCCCAAGTCGAGATAATACTCTCAACCGTGTTTAAGCCACGCTCAAGATATTGCAACAAGTTGATATAACCCGCCCGAAAGCCGTATTCTGGGCTTTCAAATTCTTCAAAGGTTTTGTCTAAGTCGAGCTTGCGCTCACCTTTCCAATCGGCTGACTCTTTCATGTTCAGCGGATTGTTATTTCTGACGTTCTTAGGTTTGTTCATGTAAAAATAAACTCCTGCTGTCATCACGACAGTAGTTAAAATTAAAAGGTGCTTAGTTTTCACTAAAGCACCTCCTCTTGCGTGCCATCAGCAACTAAACGCGCTTTTCGCTCTGCCATGGTTTCACCCTCAAGCGGAATTAAGCAATTCTCACTTTCAAGCAAGGCGATAGCAGCCGCGATTTTTGGCGAATCCAACTTAACTGGCTTTGTCTTTGCTGCTAAATCATTTTTAAACGTTTTAATGCGCGGACTAACTGATGACTCAATTAATACCCGTTCTTCAAAATCAAAGCGATTTCGAAACGTTTCTGCTGATATCTCACGAATAACAACAAGCGCAGGTTTAAGACAAAAACCCCCGGGTATTTTTTCATGTATTTCTGGATTAAATTCAGCCATTACGCAACCCCTGTTATATAATCGGTAATTTCAACGTTAGAGCCATCGTAAGTGACTCGATAAGCCTTAATTTCAATCCTTTGTTTGTACGGGATGGGCTGGTAAACACCAGAAACCGTTGCAGAAACCAAATCCTCTCCACTTGAGTTTGCAGCTCTTACGTTTTTATGGACTACTTTTTTTCCATCGAGCCATACCTCGACAATATGGTCACGAACGCAACGTAAAAACTCCAAAACCCCAGAACCATTTCTTTGATATATAGTTGTTAATACTACCGAACTTACCCCTATTTTTTTGATTGCACTCCCGTACACATCACTCGTATTAGAGCCATCAACAAAATTAGCCTTAGCTGCATAATCCGAATCTACCGAAATACCACCAACTTCGCTTGTAACATGCGCTTTTACTTCGTCGATTTTCGTCGATGTATGATTGTTAACATTGACAGTGTTAGCGTTTAAATCGTCGCCCGTTGTAATGTTTGAAAGTGTTTGCTGGGTTGCATCATTTTCGGTTTGCACCAAAGCTTTGGTTTCAGTGTTTTTAGTGGTTATGTGCGTCTGAGTTTCAACCGCTTTCGCATTGACCGCATCAATAATTGATTGCACATCAGCAGCGCTGTCACTCGACATCATGACATTAATCATTTAAGTACCTCCGTCACTGACAACACCGCTTGTACACCATCGGTATCGTTAAACGCGTGAATTTCTGCCGTAGTTTCAATTGGAATTACCGCCGGAGCAGCTTTTGAACCCGCCACATAAATTCCACGTGTTGCTGATACATTATCCGAGCCGATACGCAATTCAGTTTTACTTTCACTTAGCACTTGAATTAACAGCGCTTTGCGATTCGGGTTTGCATCTGCAATTTTGCCACTCACTTTTGCGTTAACTGTCACATCGCTTTTATCGGCAATTTGCGTTGGCGTGATTACGTGAACTGTCCCCTCGTTAAAGGTGACATTCGCTTCAAAATCAATCGGATCAATGATTTTTTGAATCGTTGGATTGTTGACAATCTCAACACCCGAATTTGACCCCATGGTCGCTTCAAGACCATTCATTTCATAGTCAATTTGCAAATTATCATTACCATCATTATGAATAGTGATAATTGAAAATCGGCTTGTGTTATAGGAGAAACCGCCACGCACTGTGGCTTTATTTTACCCCTCATTTTTAGATGAAATGGTGAAAGGATGGTTAGCGGAAAATACATTAAAGTAAATATCCGCTGGTATATCCAATCTCCCACCCGCTGGGATGATTTCCACTATTTGCCCCCTGATTTAATTATTTTGACCACACCGTACATCAACGCCATAGACCCCAAACCGACACCACCCCATTTCGCAATATTCACCACCGCGTCAATCAGTAAGTCATTACCGTTCTGGCTGATTGTCGTCATGAGCTTTTGCGTTGTTGCTAACGAATCGGTATTGGCCTTTCTAATAGCCTCAATCCCTTTATTGGAATTTTCCGAAACATCTTCAAGCGCCAAACGCGTTGCATCACTCATAAGCTGCTGATTAACAGCAGTCTGAGTCATGTAGTTATCGACCGCAGTATCCACCGTTGAGAGCGTCATACCTACAGTACCTTCAATAGCCCCGTAAGCACGATTGGCTATATCCTGATACTTACTTAATGCCCCCGTTGCCAAATCTTTCATCAGCTCCTGATTAGCACTTGACTTTTCTAAGGCCAAATTTGCAGTTTTACCTAACGTATCAAGTGACACTTCCCCCATTTGAAAGGCTCTGTCACCCATATACACCAAGTCAGATACCGCGTTACCTACAACTTCAAATGCGCCGCCATCAGTGATTTGTATGCTGCCCGAATTGTTCGCATACTCACCGTCGATTGCTATTGAGCTATCAAGATAACTATTGTCTTCAAAGTTCTGTGAATTATCGGTGTAGCTATTATCTTCAAAATTGACTGAGTTATCGGTATAGCTATTATCCGTTACCGAACTATCAACACTGTTATCAAAGGTTGAGCCTGACATGTCATAGACGGTACGGTTATCAATATTATTGGTTGTACGCTTTGATTTTTTACTAAATATCCCCATTACTTCACCGCCTTAGCGATCACAAAACCTACAACAAACAACCCCAAACCAACGGCTAACACCGTGCCTGTACTGCTACCTTGATTATTACGATAACCAAACGATCCATTATCGAAATAGTTATCACCGTCAGCGCTTGCACCGCCCGAATCGGACAGTGCGCCACCGCCAGTTAAACTCTGTAAAGAGCCAAGCCCTAGATTGCCCATACCACCCCCTTATTTGACGGCTCTATAAGCAATACCTAGCACTAATACCGCCAACAAAGAGCCGCCCACAATTTGCACATTCCTATCTTTCCAAAGCGGCACAGATTGAGCCTGCGCCGATTCGTTGGTGTGCTGCACCATGGTTTCACCATTGGCGTTCACACCTTTAGTTGGATTAGACGGGGTGGCATGGCAGTCTGTGGCTGAATAGATTCGGTTGGGTTTCTCATGTATTTAGCGCGCCACTTTTCAGTTTCTTTATCCAAATACTTACCGCCCAGCTCGCTGATTTGACCAAACAAATCACCGCCTAAGCTTTCTAAACTTTCAGCAAAACCACTCATTACGCCCCCTTATGCACTTTTCGCGACTGGTAAGTCTTTGACTTGCTCTAACATTTCAACCATGTAATCAACCTTGCCCGCGTTAGCGACATCAAGTTCATACTGAAGCTTGTTAATGGTAGTTTGCAGACCATCAAGGCCTAGGCCGTACATGGTTGAATCCACAGTAAAGGTATTAGCTTGCGGGGTTTTCTTGCCGATATTTTCCAAGTCATAGTTATTATCTGCAAGCTTCATCTCATTCTGAACCTTGTCGGATTGAAAAATATTCACAGCGTTAATGCCTGCCATTTGAAAGTGGATACGACGAATGAATTTATCAACGCCAAAGCGTGGAAACTTCCATTTATTACGGCCACTTGAAAGCAAGTCAAACGAGCTAGAAAAAATACGCGGCACAAAGTAACGCACTGGTTGCGACGGTGTCTCACGTAAACGCAATTCAATACCTGGTGTGCCCACAATTTCAGTGCCGAATTTCACATGGATAATTAAGCGATCACTAGGCAGCGTTACCAGCTCGGCTGATTGAATTCCCTCTTTTGTGCGATAAAGCATATCGGCCAAAGGAATAGTAAAACGTCCGGCTTGTACTTTACGGCCATGATAATCACGCATGAACTTATGCACTTCAGCACCATTTAATTCAATGATAGATTCATTGTTTAATTTCACGTCAAAGTGGATATGCTCCGCTTCGGCGTTAGTCGTACCTGTAACAATAAAATCAAATTCACCAATGGTCATACCCGTATCTAGAGTGAAATGCCCCGGCGAACCTTTGATAATTGCCGACGTTGGCACGTAAGTTCGGGTTACTGGAAAGTAACGCCCGACCATGTTTTGAATAAGCAAAGCATTTAACGCCATGTTATTTACCTCGCTTAACTAGTTTTTTAACTTGTGCAATAACGACTGGCGTTAATGCGCTAGTGGTCGCTGATAACAGCATAATGCCCACAACCGACCACGCTTGTTTACGTGTTGGGTTTTGCACACCTGATTGAATTTCTCTTTGTACACTCATGTTTATTAATGTCCTCTCGACAGTTATTGGCACTCGACATCAAGCCGAGCAATTAAAATCGCTTATTACTAAATCAAACGATTCAGAATTGATGCAAGCACAATTCAGAAACAATTCAGAATTGAAAATTTAAAAATCTGGCAATAAAAAACCGCCGTGATTGGCGGTTTTACTGGTTTTATTCGGAATTTTAAAAGTGTGGTTTAAGCCGCTATGCGATACCCTCCATTTTTAGCGATTTCGCGCTGTTTATCGTTCCATTTCTGTCTAAGTGCCTTGTTTTGAGGTACATAACACGCGACTTTTTCAAAGTGTCCTGATGATTTGCTATCAAGATAATGCACTTTCGTTTTAACGTATTCATCAAAGCCGCTATGGTGCATCTCTAAGGCTTCATTGCGATAACCTAAGTCGTTAACATCTTCATAGGTGCAATTAAGCTCTTTTATGACGCGTTCGCGGTCATTTTTACCGCCTTGCACACCAATGATTTTACGTGGTGAGTTCTCCCAAACATTTTTCGCAATGTTGGCTGAGCGCTGAAAGATAACGACACCACGCAGCCCAAACTTACGACCACCTTGCCAGATTTTACCGATTATCGAATCATCGCTTGCAGCGCTATCGCAATACTGGCCGTATTCCTCCAGTACCACTTGTAAGATACGATTACCGTCTGGGGCATCCCACACTAAGCGACCAAACCAGTGAGCATGTGCTTTTAATTCATCCCTAGCGGCTTTGTCGTCAGTAGCATCAACTTTGGGCGATACGCCAGAGCAAACGGCTTACCTGATCGCCACGCTTTCATAAACGCAATACACAGACCACGCTTTGTTTTATAAGCAAAAACCTTACGTCCTGCGATTTTGTCATGTTCGCTGTATGGGTCAAAAATCATGACAGGGTGGCGTTTGTCGATCACGTCTAAATTATTAAGTGCAATTCCTTTGCCGCCACCTGTTATCATCGCTATCGCGGCATGTTTTGCCTTACGGGCATTATTAGGATTGATTGCCATGCTTATCCCCGCTTTCTGCGTCACTGGTTTGTTCATCTTCTGGCAACGGCGGCGCATCCTTAAGACTGAACCACGCCGACCCCGCTACCACAGCCAAACCACCAGCAGCCATCATTTCAGGGGTATAACTGTCTAGGTCGATATTGTCACCTTTAAGCTGCATTAGGTTACGCCCGTACTTTTGAATGACTGGCGCGCACAACATGGAAAACAACATTGCTGTTTTTTGCCCGAATTCGACTTGCCGGCCAGTATGTTTTTGGAGCTCATTTTGCAATTCACCCAAACCCATTAAGGCATAATTGCAAGCGTCTTCATCAGAGATCAACGGAACCTCTTTGGCTTTTTCTTCGCGTTCAGCTTCGCGAGTTTCTGCCTTAGTGGTGGTTGATTCTCTTAGCATTGCGTCAAGTTCTGAATTTTCCGCGTCATACGCGGGATAGCTATCCGTTTGCAGTTCTGAATGTTCCGTAATGTTTTCTAAACTTTGGGCGTGTGTAGATTCTGAATTTAACCGCACTTCACCACGGCTTAACTGCTCGTTTTTATTGGTCATGTTCTGAATTACCCTCGTTTATTTTTGACAACGTTATAACCAAACACACTTAAACCGCACACGGCCAAGCCACCCAAAACAAAACCGAAAAAACCCTTACCCTTACTGGTTTTTCTCTCGGTTTCATTTTCTGAATTTTCCGAATTTTCTTCTAGCGCTTCGGGGGTAGTTTCTGAATCAGGCACCCAGTCACCAGTGGCATTAGATTTCGCGTCAGGCGTGGTTTTATTCGGAAATTCCCCGAATTCGCCGATATCCTCCTGTGCTGCCGCTTTCACTAGCTCAGAATTGGCTAGGGAGCGCGCACCTGTTTTACATACTTTGCAGTAGGTGTATGCCAAGTTAGACCCGTTTTTCTGGTGTCTTACTTCGGCAATGCGCCCGCAATTACAAATGGCTTGCAGCATAATTTACCCTCCTAAATTAGATACCCGTTCATCAAGGTGAATGATTTGCTTTTGTAGGCTGGCATTTTGCGCAGCTAACGACTCAATAGCGCCGAAGAACTCACGGCCTAACGGCTCGATTTCGCTTTCGATTTCATCTTTGAGGCGCTTAGCCAACATAAAATTGCGGGTAGATTTGGCGGTTTTTACTTTGTCGACCAATACGTTTAATTGGTCTTTTAATTGTGATATTTGTTTTTGCATATCGGCGTTTCTCAACGTTGATTTAAAATTAATAGTGCTCTTCGCTATCGCTTGAATCGTCACTCTCGTTACTAGTTTCAATTGCTTGAGCGCTAATTCCATCGTTAAATCCTCCGAAATAGCCCTCTACTTTCCCATCTTGCTCACCATCTTTTCGGCCTTGCTCATAGATAGCAAAACCAACAATTGCGCCATAAGCGGCAGCAATTAGTTTCATTGGTACTTTTAGCAACATGATTCACCCTCGGTGATTTTCTTAAGCTCAGCAATCGCATTTCGAGCGGTTTTGTTTTCTCGCTCATGCAAATTGCATTCATACGTTAACTGACTAATGCGAGCGTCCTTTTCACGAACTAGGCAATTATTGGCCTTAATGCGCGTTTCAAGCCGCACAATCGAGCGCTCAAAAAGCTTGAGCGTGTCACTCACTGAATGAGTGGTTAATTTTCTAAGTAATGCTATTAGCATATCTATATCTCCCGATATTGATTTAGTTAAGGTGTACGGGCGCTTCACAGCGTGCCGTGGTTAAGTTATCTTTTCGCCTTTTTACGGGCTGATGCTTTGCGCTGTTTGCGCTGGTTTTGTTTAAATGATGATTTAGGAACTGGTTTGGCGAAGTGCTGAGTTGATACAACTTTTCGCGCTTTTCTCTTGGGATTGGAGGTAGGGTTATCTTGGTTACTGCTAAACGGATTAACAGCGTGTAAAGCCATCGTAATAGATGACATTAAGCTTTTACGTTTCATTCGATGTTTCTCAACATTAAATCCAAATTATACTGACGCTTCACAGCGTTAGCGGTCGAATGGCAATATACACAAAAGTGAATATATATACAACAATATTCATTATTTCTGTATAAAAATACAC
Organism: uncultured Thalassotalea sp.; assembly: GCA_964620605.1. Lineage (GTDB taxonomy): Bacteria > Pseudomonadota > Gammaproteobacteria > Enterobacterales > Alteromonadaceae > Thalassotalea_E. The sequence continues at coordinate 23,901 of CAZUHQ010000027.1, read as the reverse complement.
TTTCTGATGTTTTGAATATGATGCTGTGCGCTTTTTGCGTAGCTTTTCGGGGCTACCTTATGGTTCGTGTAAGCAGCTTCGCGGTAGCCGCGCTGCCAGTCGGCTCTACGCTCTGGCAAGCGATACGGGCAATCATCCGAATGCTTACCCGTGATAAAGGCCATTTGGCCCAGTTCATAATCTTGTTTTTTAGTCATGATTACATGAAGTGGATCATAGCTTTGGCAACCGTAATACCTTTTTCTTTTGCATAAGCTTCAATTTTTGCCATTTTTCTAGCATTAGAGAATGATTTTCGTGATTTGGCTAGCTCTTGAGTTGGCGTATCTCCCGTGTATTTAGTGGGGTTGTTTCCTGAGCCACTAGTTGCATAGTTTGCATTGTTAAGAAGACTAGTGCTTCTAGGTTTGCGTTTCTTTTTTGTTTTTTTACTCATTCCCAACTCCAATTCGCAAAAATTTTCGGGCGAAAATTTCTCTTCGTTCAAGTATTGGTTAACAGGCATCTATTGCTCTTCGATAATAGGCTCTTAATGCTGCTGGTAACCGCTAGACTGTTTATATTATTACTTTTGATAAAACAGTTTGTTTTTCTTAAAACCTCTTACAACCCCTTACAGGGCTTGCGCTTAAAGGTGGTCGCTATCGCTCCAACTCTCCACCTGTGGGAGAAGGCCAACGCTATACCGTTGAAAACTCTTTACCTCTCTTGCTGCACTTCCACTGCGTTTCAGATGCAGCAAGCCCCTAGAGAATCAGACATAATACCTTTAAAATATCATGACTTAAATCACTACAACGAACTCACCGCTTCATCGTGTTTCAGATGGTTAGGCGTGTTGACAAACACCTAACAAGAGAGATTTTCAAACGCTTTCAGTCATGCGTCCCTTTCGCCTACTGCTCTCTCTCAGGAACATAACAAGTAACTACCTCGCGTTTTTATACTGGTGCCGTTGGTTTACCCGTTCCAGATGTTACTTGGCAAAAGTGCGACCTTTTGCGTATTCCTCGCTTCGTACAGCCCAAGACGTGGCAATACCCCGTGTTTGTCTTGGTTGGTTGCTCAAACCCAGTACCCGACCTAAAATGCAACCACAAACATGATCCCCATTGCATTTCGTGATAGTCGGCCACTTTTTAACGAGCAAAAGAAAACCCACGCATTGCATGGGCTTTGTTTTGCTAATTGGTTTCTAAATTGGCTACTAACCAGTCACGTAGTTGATAGGGTTTAAACCCTGTTCTCATTATTTGTTCAAGATCACTTTCATCAGCGTAGGAGTCCAAAAATCCCGCATACTCCTTCGTCATACCTGTACTAATGTCTTTAACAAATACAATCGTTAGGTACTGCCCGATATCAGACATATAAAATTCGTTATGATCCAAATAGTTCATACCATTTATTATTAGAGCCATTTCGTTTCCTTAAACGCTGTATAAGCGCACTAAAATTGATTTCTTTAACAAGGAAACATTCGACGGGTCGATTTTGAGTTGATTAGCTAACCTTGCTCGGTATTTTGCGCGGTTATCAACAATAGTGATGTGTTCAGCGGCCATTAATCTGTCTCTTGTTAAATTCATCTCTTGGTAAAAAGAAAGGGGCTTCGTTGCAACTCCACCCCAATCCCAAGAGCTAGTTATAAAAATATTTAAAAGTGCTTTCACGACTATGAGCTGAATCAACATGTGATATGTGAACTTCATCAGGCAAAACGGCTTGATCTGCAAAAGCGAAGTCAGAATAGCAATTTGGTATTGCACCCTGCAATATTAAATTTCATGCTAGTCATGGTTTACATAATGAACTATATTTATTTTGTGAACTTCAGAAATCAGGTGGAAACATGACTTTTCAAGAAATTGTTAACCAAGCAACACAAGGGTTATCAGATAACAAGCTATCAAAAATGCTCGGCATAGCTCGACAAGGCATCCCTGCATGGAGAATCAACGGCTCAATACCTAAAGACGAAGTGCTTGATAAATTGGCCGAAATGGCAGATGTTCCAGTAGAACAAGTTTACTTTGCTGCTTATGCCGAAAAGGTACATAACCCTAGGGTTGCAGAGAAATTCAGACACTTAGCAGCCTAGTGTAAATAGTCAAAAAAGAGCCGCTATTTTTAGCGGTTTTTTTTGCTCTACGATTTAACATTTAATTTGTAACTGTATGAATTACGTACAATTACAATGCATTTTACTTTATGAAAGCCTATGGATTCTAGAAAACCTTATTAAACAAGGCGTTTAAGCTGATTTTTCTCTTTTTTCATTGCCGCAATTAAGCTACAATGCGCGACTAATTTTCTTTCGTTTTCATCTGTTAAAGGCATTTAATTACTGATGTTTGAAGTTAATCCTGTGTTATTTAAGGTTAAAGAAATTCGCGAACGCGCTCAGCTGCTTCGGGGGTATCTTTGACTACGAGCAAAAAGCAGAACGTTTAGTTGAAGTTATTCGTGAACTGGAAGTCCCTGAGGTCTGGAATGAACCTGAGCGGGCACAGGCATTAGGAAAAGAAAGAGCAAACCTTGAAGCCGTGGTTGAAACTATCCAGACTTTGGAATCTGGTTGCGATGACATTGATGGCTTAGTGGAACTGGCGGTTGAAGAACAGGATGAAGAAACCTTTAATGACGCAGAAGCAGAAGTCGCGGCATTAGAGCAAAGCTTGGAAACATTGGAATTTCGTCGAATGTTTTCCGGCGATCAGGACAGTGCCGATTGTTATCTGGATATTCAATCCGGCTCGGGTGGTACCGAAGCGCAGGATTGGGCAGAAATGCTGATGCGCATGTATTTGCGCTGGGGCGAAGCGCACGGCTTTAAAACTGAAGTAATTGAAGTCAGCGATGGGGACGTTGCTGGCATTAAGGGCTGCACCATTAAATATTCCGGTGATTATGCCTATGGCTGGCTGCGCACCGAAACCGGTGTTCATCGCCTGGTGCGTAAATCGCCGTTTGATTCTTCTGGTCGTCGCCATACCTCGTTTGCTTCGGCGTTTATTTATCCGGAAATTGATGACAATATCGAAATCGATATTAATCCGGCGGATCTGCGCATCGATACTTTCCGCGCTTCGGGCGCTGGTGGTCAGCACGTTAATAAAACCGATTCAGCCATTCGTATCACTCATGTACCCAGTGGGGCAGTGGTGGCTTGTCAGGCGGATAGATCGCAACATAAAAACCGGGCGACGGCAATGAAGCTGTTAAAAGCCAAGCTTTATGAAATGGAAATTCAAAAGCAAAACGAAAGTAAACAGCAACTGGAAGACGGCAAGTCAGATATTGGTTGGGGCAGTCAAATTCGTTCCTACGTATTAGATGACAGCCGCATTAAAGATTTACGCACAGGCGTTGAAAATCGCAATACTCAAGCAGTATTAGACGGTGACTTGGATAAGTTTATCGAAGCATCGTTAAAATCAGGGCTGTAGTGGCCTGGGCACTATTGTCCAAATCAAGCAAGAAATTATTGTTAATTTAATTGAGAACCCAAACAACATGAGCGAGCAAGCACAAGACGAAAACAAATTGATTGCCGAACGTCGCGGCAAATTAGCGCAAATTCGAGAAAACTGTCCGGCCAATGGTCACCCAAATAAGTTTGATCGAAAACACTATGCGGCTGATTTACAAGCTGCTCATGGTGAAAAAGACAAAGAAACCTTAGAAGCTGAAACTGAAGTTTATAGCATCGCTGGTCGTGTAATGGCAAAACGTGGCCCATTTTTAGTGGTGCAGGACATGACAGGCCGTATTCAGGCTTATGCTGATAAAAATGTTCAAAAAGACATTAAAGCGCGTTGGGGCGTATTAGATATCGGCGATATTATCGGTGTGACAGGTACTTTGCATAAATCGGGCAAAGGCGACTTATACGTGAACATGGAAGACTATCAGTTATTGACTAAGTCGCTTCGTCCACTGCCAGAGAAATTCCACGGTTTGCAAGATACCGAAACCAAGTATCGTCAGCGTTACGTTGACTTGATTATCAACGAAGACACCCGCAATACTTTTAAAATCCGCTCAAAAATTGTCGATGGTATTCGCAAGTTTTTAACCGAGCGTGACTTTATGGAAGTGGAAACGCCGATGTTGCAAACTATTCCTGGTGGGGCGACGGCAAAACCTTTTACCACTTATCACAATGCGCTAGATATCGAAATGTTTATGCGTATAGCGCCTGAGCTTTATTTAAAGCGTTTAGTGGTTGGTGGTTTTGACCGCGTATTTGAAATTAACCGTAACTTCCGTAACGAAGGTTTATCGACTCGTCATAACCCTGAATTTACCATGATTGAGTTTTATCAGGCGTATGCGGATTATCACGATTTAATGAACCTAACCGAAGACATGCTACGCACTTTGGCGGAAGAGGTTATGGGTACCTCGGTTATTCGCAATACCGTCAAAGACGCCGATGGCGAAGTAGTCGAAGAAAAATTCTATGACTTTGGCAAGCCGTTTGCGCGTTTATCTATGGTGGATGCGATTTTAAAATACGCTGAAACTGGCGTTGTCAGCACTGATGATGAAGCGGCGCTGCGCGATCCGGAAAACAACTTTGACGCGATTAAAGCGCTGGCTAAGAAGGTACATGTTAAAGAAGGTGATGCCGCTAAAGTGTGGGGGCCGGGTAAGTATATCTGCGAGATTTTTGAAGAAGTGGCAGAGCATAAGCTGGATCAGCCAACGTTTATCACCGAATACCCGTGGGAAGTCTCACCTTTGGCACGTCGTAATGATGATAATCCGTTTATCACCGACCGCTTTGAATTCTTCGTTGGCGGCCGTGAACTCGCCAATGGTTTCTCAGAGCTTAATGACGCCGAAGATCAGGCTGAGCGTTTTCGCAAGCAAGTGGAAGAAAAAGATGCCGGTGATGATGAAGCAATGCACTTTGACGAAGATTATATCCGCGCTTTAGAGCATGGCTTACCACCAACGGCGGGTGAAGGCATAGGTATCGACCGTTTGGTAATGTTGTTTACCGACTCGCCAACCATTAAAGATGTGATCTTATTCCCGCATATGCGTCCGCAGGGTGAATAACTATCGGCCTTAAAAAATAAAAACCGGGCAACTAGCTCGGTTTTTTTATGCTTAACTTTAAATTACCAGCCCTGTAGAAAGCTAGTTTTCTAGCTAACCGCTACTCCCCAAACAAAAGCAATCAATCCGGTGAAAGTGATCAGTAATATATAAAGAAAGCTGGTGACACTATATTTTATTAGTGTCATTAAATGACCTTGCTGATAGATGCGTTTTTGCATCAAGTATAGATATATCGGCAGCCAAATCATCAGGCCAACATTGATATATTCCAGGCTATAAAGGTTAGTTTTCTCGCTTAATACTGAGAGTAATTCGATAATAAGAATCGATAGGAAAATAAAGCTATGGCTGTGCAGGGCAACGGTCAGGTGTTCCAGGTATAAACGTTTGGAAAACAGATAGAGTATTTTTAACAGCAAGGCAAACACTGGCAAGAGCACAAACATCAGTTGCGGCGCCTTATCGAGTGCCATCACTAATAGTTTTTTTGGGTCTTCGACAATTTGCTTTCTGACCTTAGTTTCAAACGCCTTAGTGTACTGTTCAAGCTTTTTATTAGCCTCGGCCGATAAAAATGGCAATTGCAGGTTACCGTCTAAGTTATTGCCGATACTAAAATCCGTGAGTTCCGCATCGATGTTAATGCCAGATTTCGCTTTTTCCAGTTTCGCCATCAGTGCGTTAATCTCTTGATAGTCAGAGTCAGTTAATTCACCACTTTGAGCCAGTTCTTTTAATGTCAGTTCAGCGAGCTGGCTGGTTAAATCGCGCACCATGTATTTATCGCTGGTAGTTAAATCTGCCAGCAGGGCATCCAGCTTTTCGATAATCTGCTGATTTTTTGCTGACTCTGCTGGAGCGGAAGATAACACTTTAATTTTATCTTCAAGAGCTTGTTGGATTTTGTGATGTACTTGAGTGTCTATTAGATTCTGCGTTCCGACATTAGTAAACATTTTTAACGATAAAAAGAAAATAATGCTGATAAATAAATACAGCCTTAATGGCGGCACGTAATGCACCCTGTGACCGGCAAAGTATTGCTGAGTTAAAAAGCCTGGTCTAAATAATAGTGGTACTAAAGTGCGGCTGGCGCGGGAGTCGAAACTGAAAATATCGTCGAGCAGATGCAATATTACCGTCCAAAAATATTTGAGTGTCGATTCTACTTCCTGACCACATTGAGCACAAAAAGGGCCAGTGACTTCGGTGTGGCAGTTTTCACAGTTTTTATTTATTTGAGTTTCTTTAGCGACTTGTTGTGATAATGCTTTAGTGTTCGCGCTATTCTGAGAAGTGAGTTGATTACTCATAATGGCAATTTACTTTTAATTGTGTTTATTATCATGATATTAACACGAGGATTTATCCGATTAGCTTAAATTTTATCTAATAATATAAAGAAAATGTAAAAAACTTCATCTCTTTACTGTTGTCGGGTAAATATTCTGTTAAATTTAGTAGAGTTAAACGCCAATCCTAGGAGAATGATAATGGCATTTGAAGTTACCTTTGAGTTAAAAGAATCTGATTTAGAGCATTTTCGCGATGTCATGAGAAAAGCGCAATCAGGTGCGAAAAACTTAAGCGAACAAGAAATTTTAAGCAATGCAAAAAACTTAAGTAACGATATTAATGTTGAAGTGCCTGCCTTTGTCAGTGAGCGCATTGAAAAATTAAAAACCTTAGTGGCGATGATTGAAGATAGCGAATGGCAGATCCCAGATGAGGAACGTGCCGATGTCTTAAGTGCATTAGCGTATTTTAGTGATCCACAGGACTTGGTGCCGGATCATATTCCTGTGTTAGGCTTTTTAGACGATGCCATTATGATCGAATTGGTGGCGGAAGAATTAAAAGACGATATTGAAGCATTTGCTGAATTCTGTACTTATCGTGAGCGGGAAGAAGGACGCTCTGGTGATACCACTATCACTCGTGAAGAATGGTTAGATGCCAAGCGTCGTGAATTGCACAGTCGGATGCGTCATCGCCGAACGACTCGCCGTAGTGGTTCGTCATTCAGATCGGTTTTTTAATCGTTAAATAATTATTCATGTCACTCGTTTGCATTCATGCAATAGTGACATACTTCCTGTATATAAGCCTGCGAAGCGTTTGTCGCAGGCTTTTTAATGAGTGACAAACAGCATTAACACGAAAAATCCGATAATAATGCCGTTAAATGCCACAATGTAAATAAAGCCCTTGAGTCCATCTTTGAGGCTATAGCCTTTACTGTCGAGATACCACCACCAGACACCACACATCAATATAGGTAACAGAAAGAAAAATCGGATCATAAGACTAAATTGGGTCAGTTTAAAATATTAATAGTTTCAATATCATAGATTAGAAACTCTTGGATCGCTAGCACAAAGTGAGCCTTGAAAAATCGTTATTACAAAGATCATAGTAAAGTTTAACGTTTGGCTGACATCTCAACAACTAAGCCTGGACTCATTTACAATATTGCGATAAAAATTTTTCAAATAGATTTGTAGCGAGTTACAACAGCATAATAATTAAAGTCTGCCCAATAGAATAGCCAACCATAACTTATTGCTCTTGTTCATGCCAAGGAGCGACTTTAAACAGCATTAACATACCGGGGATTGCTAGTGCGGTACATAGTAGGTAAAAGTTGGTCCAGCCAATTTGTTCGACAATTACCCCGGTAGTGGCATTGGCAAAAGTTCTAGGCAGAGCTGTTAATGCCGTAAACAGGGCAAACTGTGTCGCAGCAAACGCTGGATTTGTCGCTTTAGCAATAAAGGCGGTAAATGCCGCAGTGCCTAAGCCAACACCGAGATATTCAAATCCCATAGCAAAAGCCAGCGCATAATTATTGTGGCCAATTTCTGCCAGAGCCGCGAAACCTAAAATACTGACAATTTGTACCAGGCCAAATAACCATAAAGCACGATTAATGGTTAATTTAATCATCACTATGCCGCCAAGCGCTAAGCCAACCGTCATGGCGATTAATGATGCGCTTTTAGCAATCACGCCAATTTCGGTTTTACTAAATCCCATATCAATAAAAAAAGGCGTTTGCAGGGCAGTTGCCATGTTGTCACCTAATTTATATAGAAAAAGAAATAACAGGATTTGTAGTGCTGGCTTAACTCCTTTTCGCTCGATAAAATCTTTAAAAGGGAGCACTACTGCTTGCTGTAGGTTTTTAGGCCGATTGGCGAAAGTTTTGGGTTCACTAATAAAAAGAGTGAGTAAAATACCGACCAGCATAAATACCGCAACTATGATAAAAACCGATTGCCAGCTCATATGATCGGCAAGAATAAATGCTAGTGAACCTGGCACTAATCCTGATAAACGATACGCCTGAACATGAATGGAATTGCCTAAGCCTAATTCATGATCCAGCAGTAGTTCTCGACGATAGGCATCTAAGACAATATCCTGACTGGCACTAAAAAATGCTACTGCTGCAGCCAGGTAAGCGACACTCCAGATATCAGCTATAGGGTTGATAAAGCCGAAAATCGCAATAGAAACTAGCAATAATAGCTGAGTGGCAAGCATCCAGCTACGGCGTCTTCCCAATAATGGAAAAGAATATCTATCCATTAATGGCGACCATAAAAATTTCCAGACATAGGGAATGCCAATTAATGAAAATAGACCGATTTCTGTTAGACTTACTCCTTCACTGCGCAGCCAACCCGGTACTAATTGATACAATATAAACAGTGGCAAGCCAGAGGTAAAACCGGTAAATATGCAGATCAGCATATGTTTATTGAAAATGGCTTGCTTAAACGTTGGGGATTGCATAAAGATAAAACCTAGTAGTTAGCAGAAAAGCGCTGTGCTATAGGCTATCAAAATGCATTAGATAACAGAAGTTTAATCTTAGTGAATATTTGTTAAGCGATAGGCCGCCAGCCGATGCAGTCTATCGGATAACTGCCGATGCCGTTAAAAAAGTCGACACAGGTCGTAATTTCAGTGCGAAAATATAAATTGGAGTTCAGTGCTTGGCTGCCATGGAGACTTAGTTCGTGGATAACATGCCAAAACACCCGCTCTTTGGCGCTGCCTGGCGTTTCATCGACGACATTAAGCAAAGTCCATTCATCCATGGTATTTTTGACAAATTCGTCTAGTTCGGTGTAGTGGAGGGCTTTATTTAACACCGCTTTAATATAAGCGCTGGTTTGCAAAATTTTCTCATTGATAAACTGCTCAATTATCATTGTCTAGCGTACCTCTAGTAAAAAGGAGATGGCCATTAGCTGGCTTGGTGAGCAATATCTGATTGTTATTATATTTTCTATATCTTGCGGTGATCACACTGCGGTTGCTGCACTACCTTACTTATCGTAGATAAATGCGGTTTTGTCAAAATAATAAATGTTTAATTATGTAAAGTTAGTATAAGAAAATATCCGTATAAATTTAGCTACACGGATATCTTAACAGAGGACATTTTATGGGGTCATCGGTAGTAAACTTGCTTTTACTAAAATTACTGGATCGAGCGGCACATCGTCCCAATTCATCACGTCGCTGTAATCGGTTTGAACCTGCGCCATCGCCTCAAGTACTTCTTCACCTTCGATAATCGCACCGAAAACTGCGTAGCCCCAGTTGCGTCCAGGGTCTAAATTGTTATTGTCTTTGACGTTAAAAAAGAACTGGCGATTCGCGCTATGCGGGTAACTCTCTTTGGCCATGGCGATAGTGCCAGCTTCGTTTTTCAGACCATTGCCGGATTCATTGATTATGTCTGAATTGACTTTTTTCATAGTGAAATCTTTATCATAGCCGCCGCCCTGGACGATAAAGTCTTTAATAATGCGGTGAAAAATTGTGTTGTCGTATTCGCCGTTAACCACATAGCTAAGGAAATTATTGACTGTGATCGGCGCTTTTATCCGGTCTAACTCGACGATGATCACTCCCATGGAGGTTTCCAATTTCACTTGTGGGTAAAGGTTATCCGGATCGATAATTTTATCTTCTGCCACGGCTGAAATGGTTAACAGCATACTCAATAACAGACCAATGAATTTCATTATTACTCCTTGAAAAATCAATTATTTTATTTGGTATTAATGTAAGAATTGTTCTATTTGTGGATCGCTGGCAATTTGCACTAATAACTTAGCGAGCTGTTGATTGAAATCGCGTTCTAATACTGCGAGATCGGCTTTTAACGCGCCTTCACTGTTCATTTTGCTGTTATAGGTTTTGGTTAATACCTGTTCGCCAGATTGTATTTTAACGGTTAAGGTGATTTGTCCCTTGCTGGTGTATTTTAACATTTCCTGCTGGACGGTAATTTCTGCGTTGTTGATGATTAAAGTGAGCTGGTTATTGCTGGCAGCGCTAATCTTGAGACCATGTTGACTCAATGCCTGAACAAAATGTTGCTGAACCACCTGGCTAATATTATCAGCGCTGTTAATTAGCTCGGCTGCGGCATCCGATTTGAGTATTTCGATGATGTGGCTTTTATTACGTAGATCGTTAACTGTTATTTGAGCAGACTTTTGATTAAAAAAGTTGTTTTTACTTAGTATTAATTGAGGCGCTAGCACCATTTGTTGAGCTGAGTTGCTACAGCCGGTTACTAAAGCTGTGCCCAGCAATAGGCTAATGGAAAGTGAAGCAGAGGTTGCAAAGGTCAATAAAGAGTTAAAAGCTTGGTTCATTTTTTTTGCGCCGAAAGTATGACAAATTTTTGGTTACTGGCAATCAGCTTGCTGTTGCCAAAGATACGTTTGAGTTTGATATGGTAGCCAAGTTGACGGTTGCCAACAATACGTAATTCCCCACCTGTTTTTAATACCTTAAAGCTGTCGTTAAACATTTGCCAGGCAATATGGTCGGTAGTGGCATTTTGCTGATGAAACGGCGGGTTGCACAATACGATGTCGACACTATTTTCTGCAATATCAGTCAGGCAATCATTCACGCTAAACTGACAATGCTCAAAGCTGTTAGGAAAGTTGTGCCTAACGTTTTCTTTCGCAGACTCTACTGCCATATAGGACTCATCGACGAAATGTAGCTGGCTTTTGGGCGCAGCATTGAGTATCGATAAACCAATAACCCCGTTGCCACAACCAAGATCGATAATTTTTTTCGATGAATCGGCGGCGAGTGTTGGCAAATACTCGATAAATACGCGAGCGCCAATATCGAGTTTTTCACGGGCAAAGACATTGGCATAGTTAGTGACCCTGATGTCGGTATGTTCAAGCTGCCATTGTTTGGTTTGATTAAAGTGCTTATCACCAATTGGCTGGATTTGGTTATCTAACTGACAAAATACCAGTCGGGCTTTTTTCACCGCCAGCGACGTCGTGGTAGCGCCTAGGTGTTTTTCAAAGATCTTCAAGGTCGCCGTTTGAATGTTTTTTGCCTTATCGGCGGCAATAAATACCGTATTTTTGTTAACAACCTGACGCAGTTGGCTTAACTGTTCGTTTAACAGGCTGTTACTTTTCGGAATTTTATACAGTACCAAGTTCACATCGTTTGGCAATGTTTCCAAGCTGGTTAACAGCTGGAGAGCATTAAGCGATAACTGATTATGCTCGGCATTGTGCTTTAGCCCTTGGTGGCTGATAAAGGAATCGCAAACGCTAAAAACCTGATGGTCGCTTAAGCTCAGGCTCAGCGCGCCAAAGCTATCATTAAAAATCAATACCTTTTGTTTGCCAGCTAGTAAATTCTGCTCAGAGAGATAATTAAATAGGTATTCATCGGCGGCATCCCAGGCCTGCAAACTACGATTGACTTGATAAGCAGGATAGCGCTCAAGGTAGAGATTTTTATCATTGACCAGAAAAGGGCTGAGCATAGTATTTTGATTTTAAAGATAGCTAGATGGTGGGGCACTATTGTGCCAAAATTAACCTTATCTCACTAGTGTAATTTAGGACGAGTTAATCATTTAAGTTTGTTTTTGCAGCAGTTTGTTGGAAATTTATACAGGGCAGCACTTTTGATGTGTGGTTGCTCCACATGATAAAGTACTAGCGTAGTAGAAATGACAACAAACGCTGCCTGAAAGGTTCGGTTAAAAGCGTTTTACTCTTTGTTGTGAGGAAATTTGCTTAGATGACTAGGCGTCATTCCTCACGCCGCGATTAAAACGCTTTTCTCTCGAACAAAAATTAAACAGAAAAGATTAACACGCCCTAGAAATAAATAGTTATTTTTAAGGGAAATCATGACATCTCGAACATCACTTACTAGTTGGCAGAGCCTGGTTAGTCACGCAGAAGATATGAAACGTCAGCACATGAATGAGCTGTTTGCCAACGACAAGCAGCGATTTACTAAATATTCCCTCAAGTTACCTAGCATGCTGCTGGATTATTCGAAAAATCTGGTAACCGACGCCACTATGGACAAGTTGATGGCGCTGGCGCGTGAATGTGACATTGAAAGCTGGCGGGAAAAAATGTTCAGCGGCGAGCGCATTAATCGCACTGAAGAGCGTGCAGTGTTGCATACTGCATTGCGCAATCGCGCGAAAACCCCGCTCTTTTTAGACGGTGAAAATATTACTGAATGCGTTGAAGCGGCACTGGCTAAGATGAAATCTTTTGCCGAAAACGTGCGTCAGGGACACTGGCGCGGTTATTCTGGCAAGCGTATTACCGATGTAGTGAACATCGGGGTTGGCGGTTCCAATTTAGGCCCGCAAATGGTGACCGAAGCGCTGACCCAATATAGTGATGACAGTATTAATGTCCATTATGTTTCGAACGTCGATGGCGCGCAGATTGCCAGTGTACTTAGGCCGTTAAATCCGGAAAAAGTGCTGTTTATCGTCTCCAGTAAAACCTTTACCACCACAGAAACCATGACTAACGCCAAAACGGCGGTCAAATGGCTGGTATCTTCATCATTTGATGAAAAAGCCATTGCCAAGCACTTTGTTGCGGTAACTGCCAATAAAGAAAATGCGGTAAATTTTGGTATCGGTAAAGATAATATTTTTGATATGTGGGATTGGGTCGGCGGTCGGTTCTCACTGTGGTCGGCAATCGGCTTACCTATTGCCCTCGATCTGGGCTTTGAGAAATTTATTGAGTTACTCGAAGGCGCACATGCTATCGATCAGCATTTTTGTCAACAGCCATTAGAGCAAAATGCCCCGGTGATTATGGCGTTGTTAAGCGTATGGAACTGTACCTTTTTAGGGGCACAATCTCAGGCGATTCTGCCTTATGATCAGACTTTACATATGCTTAGTGCTTATATGCAGCAGGCGGAAATGGAAAGTAACGGTAAATCAGTAACCTGGGATGGTGAGAGTATCGACTATCCGACTGTGCCGTCGATTTGGGGGGAGCTCGGTATTAACGGTCAACATGCGTTTTATCAGTATCTGCATCAAAGTAATAATGTAGTACCAGCAGATTTCATCGGTTCGGTAGAAAGTGTAAAGCCGGTTCAAGGACACCATGAAACGCTGATGGCAAACTTTTTCGCCCAGACTCAGGCGTTAATGTCGGGGGTGAACGAACAGCAGGTGCGGGCAGATTTACGCGCCAGCGGCCGCAATGAAGCTTATATTGATAAAGTTGCACCCCATAAAGTGCATAAAGGCAATAGGCCAACCAACAGTATTTTGATGGAGCGTATTTCACCGTATTCATTAGGTTGTTTAATTGCGCTTTATGAGCACAAAATTTTTGTTCAGGGCATTATTTTACAGATTTGTTCATTTGACCAATGGGGTGTTGAGCTTGGCAAAGGACTGGCGAATAATATCCAGAAAGAACTGGAACAAGCCAGTGTTAACCTGAAGCATGACAGTTCAACCGCTGGACTGATCCAGTTTTACTTCAGCGTGATGAATAAAGCGGATGATTAGCCGGGCTTAATATGAGTGGCTTAACAGGCAGCAAAGTGCTAACTCGTTATGCTGATTGATTTGATAATAAAAAGGCTTCTTAACGGAAGCTTTTTTATTGCGTGATTAATCAACTTGGTATAAGGCAGATTTAGCTAACTAGTTGAGTTGTAATTAAATTAGAAAGAGCGTAACTTATTCGTTAATCAATACATGGAGGTAAACTTTCCCATCGTAAAGCGGGAATAATTCCTCTGGATAAGTTGTTAGTTTTACAAGGAGGTTCTGTGAAATATTTAATTTCGACCGTGATGGCTGTCACTTTACATTTTGATGCGTACGCTGAAGATAAGAGTGTTTTTATTTTAACGTCTCAACCTGATTATAAAGTTGCAAATTTAGTTACGTCGGATGCTTTATGGCAAACAGTACCTAAAGTTCAAGGTAAAAAGTTTGAGTTTGTATCTTTTGTTGATGCGTATAGAACATTCAACAATAACGTACGCAAGTCAATTAAAGAGGATGCAAAAAAATACAATTTTGATGGTGTTTTTAATTTGGAGATAAAGCACTCTGTAGATGAAAATGCTTACCACTTTTCAGCAACATTTGACTATTGGCGTTATAAGAAAAACTAAAGGGATCAATCAGATTGAAAAATCAAACAACCTGACCCTTTTGAAATTACGTTATTTTAGCCAACTTAATTAAAGCTCCTGTTTGGAGCGTTGGTTTTCATAATCAAAGTACGGAGACTTTATGAATAAAATATTATCAAAAACTTTTGGTGGCCTATCTAAAGAATATTATTTTCGCAATTTTATATTTGGGCTTATATTTCCTGCCATTTTTTACTTTGCTTTTTCGGAAGTTGAAACAGCTTCAAATTCAAAAGCTGCTGCTATTAAATTTGGCTTTGTCATTTATATAATTATAAATACATTTTTGTATCCATATTCTCGGTTTGTGTACGAAAAGGTAATGGAGTTCATTTTTGGTAATAATGTTTTTTTTGTTAATGCAATGCTGTTACTTATTACAAAGTTTATTACCATGTATTTATGTTGGGGTCTCTCTTTATTTATTGCTCCAATAGGTCTTGTTTATTTATATTTTTATCATAGTAAAAATGAAAATTAAGCAAATTAACGCTCGGTCTAATAAAGCTTAGCTTGGTTCGCTGTGCTCATAAGTATAGCCAAACATTATTAGCCCCTTAGTGTAGGCGTTAAATGCTCATCATAGAAAGGAGTCTTGATTGAACTTCAATAAGAAAAATTTGGCAGACGCTGTAAGTGAAAATATTATTTCATTAGAGCAGTCTGAAAAACTAATCGAGTTTTTAAATAAACAGCCAAACGCAACTCCTAAGTTTGATTTTACACACGTTCTTTATTACATAGGCGGAATGATTGCAATTGGAGCAATGACGCTTTTTATGAACTTGGGATGGGAATCTTTCGGAGGAATTGGAATATTATTTATTTCTCTATTGTATGGCGCCGTTGGGTTAAAACTGACTAATATCTTCAAATCTAAAGGGTTAGTAATTCCTGCTGGTATTTGCGGCACGTTTGTTATCGCGTTAACTCCATTAGCCGTTTATGGACTGCAACATGCGCTGGGCGTTTGGCCTGATGAAAGTGTTTATCGCGAATACCACCGGTACATAAAGTGGCATTGGCTTTATATGGAATTAAGTACCCTAGCTGTAGGTGCTATTATTGCTTGGAAATATAAATACCCTTTCTTAATCATGCCTATTGCAGTTACGCTTTGGTACTTAACAATGGATGTTGCCGTGATGATCAATGGGGGAGACTATAGTTCGGAGCTAAGAAAATTAGTTTCTATGTATACAGGGTTACTTATGATAGCTCTCGCTTTTTGGGTTGATATTAGATCGCACAATAAAGCGGATTATTCATTTTGGATATATTTTTTTGGCGTCATTGCCTTTTGGGGCGGAATGTCGCTTCAACATTCAGATAGTGAATTGTCTAAGTTTATATATTTCACCATTAACCTTTTCATGATCTTTTCAGGTGTTCTAATTGTGAGAAGGGTGTTTGTTGTATTTGGAGCAATAGGTTGTTCTGGTTACATCGGTCATTTAGCGTCAAATATATTTAAAGATAGTTGGTTATTTCCTATCACATTAACTCTGCTTGGACTGTTCGTTATTTATTTGGGAGTTCTTTGGCAAAAAAATGAACCCCTAATTACAACAAAAGCGAGAAGCTTTTTGCCTGTAGCATTACGTGAATTATTAGAATCTAAGCATGTATAATTGCTAATTTTAGCCAAGCATTTATCAAGCTGAAATACCTGATGATATTATATGTATCTTGCGATGTAGCACCTATATAAAATATGAGGCAAGGAAATGAATAAAAATGATCAATTAGTTTCTGAAGAACCACGTCAAAGCAAATATATAACATGGGGCGTTATCATAGGGTCTGTAATTGGCCTATTTACCGGGATATTTTGGTTTGAAATGGGAGTGTCGCTTCTGCTTGGAACAGCATTTGGTTTAATAGTAGGCGCTGCTGTTGGCTCTTTTATTGATGGTAAATCGAAATCAAACAGTTCGAATGTTTAGTAGAGTGGCGAAGAAATTAAAGGGTTAAATCAAAAAATCAAACGACCTGACCTTTTTGACCCATACAGTGTAATGCTTTAAAAATTGTTGTTGCCGCATGTGATACAAGAGGGGAACTGGGGAACTGGCAGAAGATCATGAAAACAATGTATACTGAATGCGTGTTGACAATTTAAAAATGGAACTTTGCAATGGAGATTCACACAACTCGTCTAGATCTAAATAAATCGGTGCATTATTCTAAGGGCAATGATAACAATGTAGAAACGAATAGTTCTACGTATCAGTTTGATATTGAAGAAGCTGAAAGTGAGAGAGCAACACTAACTTTATCTTCTAACGCATTATCAATGCTCGACTTTGACAAAACCCAAAGTGATAAAACCTATGAACAAAAGAAAGTTGAATATGAAGTGGCCAAACGAAATTATCAAGAAAAGGTAAATGACCTCCCTGCTGATTATAGAAAAATGAAAGTGATAAAAGACAGAATTGACGCGGAAATAAAAAATTTAAAGGCAGAAATATCTAAAATAAAACAGTCGATAACACTTAATGAAGAAGAAAAAAAACAGAGCATACGAGTGCTCGAAGAACAAATTGCCGACAAAAGTTTGGTGGCATTAGAAGTAAGAAAAGAATTTACCGAAAAACTAAAAGAACAGGAGCGCAGTAAACAAATTTCTCCTGAAAATGCGACAGTCATGCTGAAAACATTCAATTCTTCCCCTCCAGAAGAGCCTATAAATAACGTCTAAATGTTCATTCTTAGCAAAAGTCGTATAACAAACCAATCAATAGCAATGCCCGACGCTCTGCGATTTTTGTGTAGCTCGCAGGCTGGCATTTTTACACAAAAAACGTCTCGTGCCGGTCACGTATTGGGCCGTTGGTATACATTATTAAATCAGGTTATGGAGAACAAATGAAAAATATATCTATTAGCTTTGCTCTTTCGTCAATGCTGTTGTTTTCTTGTGGTGGTTCTGGGGGAGATACAGCTACTGATACGTCAAAAAAAGACCCAGCAGTAAATTTATCCAATACTTCTTGGGAAAAAGCATGCTCTGTTTACAATAAATTTTCTTCTGGCGACTCAGGTACCGCATGGAACGTCAAGATTAAGTTGACTATCGACTCTTCTTTAAAAGCCACATATAAAACAGCATATTTCCGCCCAACGGACACTAAATGTGACTCCATGATGTTTGATACGCTTGATATTTCGAAATTAGACATTAAAGGGAAAGTGATCAGTGAAGAAAGTATTGCCGCTTATGGGTTAAATGAATCTTTTATCTATAGTTCAGAAAATAACGATCCTCCGATGAATTACACATTAATTTATATGAGTAGCGAAAAATTATATTTTGGCCAAAAGTCGGGAAAAAACCATGGAGAAACACCTGAGACAAGGCATTCTTCTATTTCGCTTGATGATTATTTCTCTCAAGTTGTAAACTAAAAGTCATATACAAAACCGCTGGTTGTGTTTTTCAGCAATGAGTATTATTTGTCGCTGAGTTATTTTTTTGCTGAGTCGTTATCTTGTGCCTGCAGATCTTGGGCATCTTTTACTGTCTCACCGGGGGCTTGCTTTTCTTTATCATCATCAAACAAAATACTTAAGCCCTGTTTTTCAAGGTCGTCAAATTGATCGGTTCTCACCGCCCAAAAAAACAGGTAAATGCCAACGGCGGTTAGAATAATGGCCAGCGGGATCAAAATATAAATAACACTCATCGCTATTTTCCTATTTAATGCGGGTTTTTAGCAATCTCAGTGAGTTGCTGATCACTAAGATGGAGCTTAACGACATGCCAATCACCGCTATATAAGGGGTAATAAAGCCACAAACCGCCAGCGGCAATACTATGGCATTATAGCCAAATGCCCAGCCATAGTTTTGCCAGATAATGGTTTTAGTGTTGCGGGCAATTTTAAGCAAGGTCGCTATGGTGCTGAGTTTATTGTTCAGCAATATGACATCGGCGCCACTTTTTGCGATATCTGTGCCGCTACCCATGGCAATCGACACATGCGCAGCGCCAAATACCGGAGTGTCATTTATGCCATCTCCGACCATAGCAACGGTATTTTCTGTTTGTAATACTTTAATTTTTTCTAATTTTTCGTTGGCGGTTAACCGGCTATGGAGGTTATCGAGCTTAAGCGCAGCCTGGACTTTTTCACAGCCTTGGTGGTGATCGCCAGATAGCATGGTCGTTGTGATGTGCTGACGTTGCAAGGTGTTAATAAGCGGTTTGGCATCTTCACGGAGTTGATCTTGTAAATAGATGGCAGCAATTAGCTGATTGTCGATCACTAATAGACAGGAGGCACTTTGAAATTGTTCAAATTGCTGCTCAGTGATCAATTGATATTCAAATAACCATTTCGCTTTGGCGATTTTTACCTCTTGCTGGTTAACCACGCCTTGAACGCCGCAACCAGCAATGACTTTTACCTGTTCGCTTTTATAGGAAAAATCTCGGTATTGGGCAAAGGCCTTGGCTATTGGGTGCTCGGAATGCGCTTCAAGCGCGGCGGTAATAGCTAATACTTGTGGCTGGGTGTAGTGCTCGCTGACTAAGCTGACGGTGTCGATAGAAAAATCACCAGAGGTTAAGGTGCCGGTTTTATCAAAGGCGAAATGATCGATTGCCGGCAGGGTTTCCATGACATGGCCGGATTTGATCATAATGCCAGCTTTATTCAGTTTGGTGGTGGCGCAGGTCAGGGCAGTTGGCGTAGCTAATGACAGTGCGCACGGGCAGGTTGCAACCAGTACTGATAAAGTGATCCAAAACGCTTCCGATGGCATATGCTGTTGCCAGTAAAGTGCGGTAGCTACCGCGGTCAGTAAAATCAAGGCGACAAAGTACTGGGCGATTTTATCTGACAGCTGTGCAAGTTTCGGTTTATGGGCCTGTGACGCCTCACTTAAGCGAATGAGCTGGCTTAAAAACGATTCTTGTCCGGCATGTTTAACTTCTACCTTGATATTGCCATCACCGTTAATCGTCCCGGCAAAAACCTGATCGCCTACGGATTTACTAACCGGGGTTTGCTCGCCCGAGAGCATGGCTTCGTTGAGCTGGCTGTTGCCGGAAATAATAGTGCCGTCTGCCGGCATGGTTTCCCCCGGCTTTACCAGTACTATATCTTGTGCCTGTAGCTTACGGGCAACAATTAACTGCTCTTGATCGTTACTAAGCAAAGTGGCGGTTAATGGCATCAGTTTTAGCAGGTTTGCTGAAACTTCTGCTGCGCGGTTGCGGGCGCGAAATTCTAAAAATTTACCGATCAGCAGTAAAAAGGTAAACATCGAAACCGACTCGAAATACACTTCGCCGGTTTGTGTAATGGTTGCCCAGACGCTGGCACTAAAGGCGAGGATAATGGCGATGGAAACCGGAACATCCATCGATAATCGCCTGACCTTGAGGGCATTAAACGCCCCTTGGTAAAATGGTAGTGCACCGTAACTGATGATAGGTACAGTGAGAATAAAACTGACCCAGCGCAGATAGATCAGGTTATGCGCTGACATATCAGAAAACGCACCAAAATATAAGCCGATGGCGATCATCATCACCTGCATCATTAAGATGCCGGAAATACCGAGGCGCTTAATAAAGGTTTTACTCTGCTTTTGGTTGCTTTGTTCTACGTCGCTGGCCTTAAACGGCAGCGCGTGATAACCAACTTTTTCGATTGCAAAAATAATTTCACTGAGTTTGATTTGCTTATCCAGCCAGCGCACAGAGGCTCGTTGGGTGGTGGCATTGACTGAAATGTTTTGCAGTCCGGTTAAATGTTCGAGTTGCATTTCTATTAACCAGGCACAGGCGGCGCAGCTTATGCCTTCAATGGTTAAAATGGTTTCTTTGCTCTCGCCGTCCTGGTAGGTAAATTCTTGTTGCAGGCTGTCGTCGTCGAGTAACTGGGTACGTTTTAACTGCTCTGGCACCAGGGCTTCGCCTTTTGGCGCAGCCTGGGTGCGAAAACGGTAATAATCGGTTAATTGATTATCAACAATAGTTTGGGCAACTGCCTGGCAACCGACACAACACATAGGTTGCTGCTTACCGTCGATAACGACAGCTAATGACAAGCCTTGAGGAATAGTTTCACCGCAATGAAAACAGGACATTGGCATAATTAACTGGTTATATTAATGGGCTTCTAATGGCTTGGGAAAAATGTCAATAAACTCAGATTGCGGCAAGGTAATGGTATTTTGAATTTTCCAGTTATCTTCAAACGGGGTAATGGTAATACGCCACTTGCCATTAACTTTATGTTCAACGATGTGTCTGAAATTTCCCGCCGCATCGGCTGTCATGGCAAAATAAAAGTCTTTTTCCTGCTGGGTAGGGTGATAAAAATTAACGTTTAGCAGCGGAAATTTTTTCTCAATGCCGGTCGGTTTGATCACTAGCTCGTTATCACTGAGTTTAAGGGCAAATTTAATGCCGAGCTTTTGCGCCTGTTTAATTTTAGAAAGCTCTAAATTGATCGCTTTACCTTTTTTGTAATAATCGCCTATAACTAAGGTATCTGGATTGGTATTAGCGATGATCACTGTGGTGATCCCGGCAATAACTGCAGATAAAGGAAGAATAAATACGAACCAGGCCCAGGGCTCTTTGTACCAAGGTGTTTTCATTTGCAATCTTTATTAATAATTTGTTCGGCTATTATACTGATTTTAGTGTTGGCAAACCAATAAAATGGCGGAGTAAAGTGGTTTTTTATTGATAAATTTTACAGTTTTGCAATAAAAAAAGCCTTAGCAAAATAGCTAAGGCTTTCGTTTACTATTTTAACGATTAATTTTGTGAAAGGCTGTAGACGTAAGCACTGATAACATGCACTTTTTGCTCGCCTAAAATATCTTTCCAAGCTGGCATAACACCTGCGCGACCATGGCGAATAGATTGTTCAACCACACGTTGTGAACCACCGTATAACCAAGTGTTATCGCTAAGGTTCGGTGCACCTAATGCTAATCCCATTGCAGCACTACCTTGACCTTCAGAGCCATGACAAGCTGCACACATAGCAAACTTCTCTTGACCGGCTTTTGCCGCAGTTGCATCAACTTCACGACCACTGAGGCTTAATACGAACGCTGCAACGTCTTTTACGCCTTGTTCGCCACCTAACATGGTTTCCCAGGCGATCATCCCTTGCGCCTGGCGACCATACATGATGGTTTCTTTAATGGTTTGTGGTGAACCTCCGTATAACCAGTCTTTATCTGCCAGGTTAGGGAAACCGGTAGTACCACGGGCATCAGAGCCGTGACATTGAGAGCAGTTTTGCAGGAATAAGCGTTGACCGACTTTTAACGCTTCTTCATCAGCAGCTAATTCTTCAATGCTGCGCTTGGCAAAGGCGTCAAAGATAGGCCCGAATTTTTCATCAGCGGCTTTGACTTCCATATCGTACTGAACGATAAGACCATTTGCTTTAGCATTAGCTGCTTTTTCTTTAGACTCTTCAAGGTTCAATACACCTTGGTTTGAACTTGTCCAGCCAAATAAGCCAGTCCAGTTACCTAAACCTGGGTAAACTAGTAAATAACCGAAACCCCAAAGAATTGTCAGAAAAAAGAAAGTGCTCCACCATTTAGGTAGCGGGTTATTTAATTCTTCAATTCCGTCAAATTGGTGACCCATGGACTCACCTTCTTCAACGCCTGCAAAGTTCTTTAAACACCAGCGTAGCAATAAGTACATACCAACTAAGGTGCCTAATGAAAGAACGGTAATCCATATACTCCAGAAACTAGACATTTTTAGTCTCCTGTTTGTTAATTTCTTCTTTGTGATTGCTTACTTGCTTGTCATCTTCCAAAATCGAGTTCGCTGCTTTGTCGAAATCAGCCTTACGTTTTTTGCTATATGACCAAATCACAATGATGATAAATAGTGCCAAAATTATTGAAGCGATAATGCCTCTAAGCGTTCCGTAATCCATATGCTACTTCAATGCGTGACCAAGTGATTGTAAGTAAGCAATAATGGCTTCCATCTCGGTTTTGCCTTTAACCGCAGCTTTCGCATTGGCAATATCTTCGGCAGAGTAGAGTGGGATCGGATTGCCTTGTTCGTCTTTATGGCTTCTATTACGAGTTAAGAAATTAAAAGTTTCCAGTTTCTTAGCTGTTAATTCACCATCGAGGGTATTTTCATTAAGCCATTTGAATGATGGCATATTTGATTCAGGTACAACTGAACGTGGGTCAGTTAAGTGGGCACGGTGCCAGTCGTCACTATAACGACCGCCAACACGGGCAAGATCAGGGCCAGTACGTTTTGAACCCCATAAAAATGGATGTTCCCAAACGTGCTCACCAGCAACTGAATAATGACCGTAACGTTCAGTTTCAGCGCGAAACGGTCTGATCATTTGACTGTGACAAACACTACAACCTTCACGAATGTATATATCACGACCTTCCATTTCTAACGCGGTATAAGGGCGTAGATTATCAACCGGTTGAGTGGTTGCTTTTTGGAAGAACAACGGCGTAATCTCTACTAAACCACCAACGCTAATAGCAAGAATCGCGAAGATAAAAAACAAGCCTACGCTTTTTTCGACTTTTTCATGTTTGTTTATCATGGGTAGGTCTCCTTAAGCTATTTCAACTGGCTTCAGACTACCGTCTTTAGCCTTGATGGTTTTAAACATGTTGTAAGCCATTAAAATAAAGCCAGCAACAACTAGAACACCACCTAAGAAGCGGATAAAGTAGAAGGGGTAAGATGCAGTTAAACCTTCAACAAAACTGTACGTTAACGTACCGTCAGTATTTACCGCACGCCACATTAAGCCTTGCATTACTCCTGAAATCCACATCGCAACGATATATAACACGATACCGGCAGTGTGCATCCAGAAATGAATGTTGATTAAGCGAATGCTGTACATGCGGCCTTGGTTAAATAATACTGGAATTAAGTGGTACATCGCACCGATAGAAACCATGGCAACCCAACCTAATGCACCAGAATGTACGTGACCAACGGTCCAGTCAGTGTAGTGAGATAAGGCATTTACTGATTTAATTGCCATCATCGGGCCTTCAAAGGTCGACATACCGTAGAAAGATAAAGAGACAATTAAGAAACGTAATATTGGATCATAACGAAGCTTATGCCAAGCACCCGATAAGGTCATGATACCGTTGATCATGCCCCCCCAAGAAGGTAAGAATAAGACTACAGACATTACCATACCGACACTTTGTGCCCAGTCTGGTAGTGCGGTGTAGTGTAAGTGGTGAGGACCAGCCCAGATATATAAGGATATTAATGCCCAAAAGTGCACAATAGATAAGCGGTAAGAATAAACCGGACGCTCTGCT